>JADFPM010000167.1 GCA_022562335.1 Chloroflexota bacterium | reverse complement strand
TGGGCGTGGTGGAAAACAGCCCGGACCACAAATGGCTGGCCTATTCGGTTGATAACGATGGCTCGGAGCAATACACGATTCGGGTCAAGAATCTGGAAACCGGCCAGCTGCTGGATGAGGCCATAGCCAACTCCTACTACTCCCTGGAATGGGCCAACGACAGCCTCACCTTCTTCTACGACATACTTGATGAACACCACCGCCCGGTAAAGGTGTTTCGCCACCGCTTGGGCGACGACCCGGCCGGCGACGTCCTGGTCTACCAGGAGACAGATTCGCGATTTTTCGTCGGCATCGCCAAGTCGGCCAGCAATCGATTCATTTACGTAATTTCCGGCGGCAATAACATCACCGAGTGGCACTACTTGGACGCCAATCGGCCCGAGGACGCATTGACCCTGATCGAGCCCCGCCATGAGGACTTCGAATACGATGTCATGGACCACGGCGATCGCTTTCTGATTCGCAACAACGGCGACGGGGCCAAGGACTTCAAGATTTCCGAGACTGCCATCGACCGTCCCGCCCGGGAGCACTGGCAGGATTTCTTGCCCCATCAGGCCGGCCGCCCCATTCAGGGGATGCTCCTCTTCCAGAACCACCTGGCGATAGCCTATCGGCAGGGAGGCCTGCCCCAGGTGCAGGTGCGGGACCTCTCCACCGGCCGGAGCCATGTCATAGAATTTCAGGAAGAGGATTACTCGGTGCGAATTCAGCAGGGGCGGGAGTGGGCAACCTCCACCCTGCGCTTCAGCTACGCCTCCCTCACCACTCCAGCCACGGTTTATGACTACGGCATGGAGACCCGGGAGCGGGAGTTCAAGAAGCAGACCGAGGTCCTGGGAGGGTTCGATTCCCAGAATTACCTCAGCCGTAGGGTCGAGGCCCGGGCCCCGGATGGCGCCGTGGTGCCCATATCCCTGGCCCTGGAGGCATAAGACGTGGTCACCTGATACGGGTCGGCGTAGCCGGACTGGGGCTCCCACGCCAGCCCTTCATCCTCGTCCACGCCCACCATGGGCGCCAATTGGGCCACGTCGGCGGCGCTCACTATCCGCGTATCGATCCCCAATTCCTGTTGCATGGCGATGTTGCGTTCCATCCCCGGCCGGTCTATGGGCTCCACTATCACCAGGTAGCCGGTTTGGACGAATCCCGACGATCCGCCGACCATCTCGCCAAAGTTGGTGAACACCTTGAGGCTTTCCCAAGCCATGGACGCGGTGACCGTATTGGAGTAGTGCATCCGGCAGATGGCTTGGGACCTGCCGGTGGAGCCGGAACCCAGTACGTCCATCTCCAGCAACACCGAATTGGCAACCCCCAGCTTGGCCAGGTTGTACAGGATGCTGCAACCCATCACCCCGCCGCCGATGATGACCGCGTCCGCCGTTTGCCTCATGAATTCTTACCTCGTGAACTGGTTGGGCCCGGCCCCTGCCATGATCATCTCTCGCTGATCAGGGGCAGCTGTTCTTCGGGGGGTTCATCTTTGACCTCGGCGCCGGGCAGAACAGGACGGTATATTCGCCGCCGGGTCTTTCCTTCGGCGGTAAATACTCCGCCTTTGACCAGTGCGGCAAGGTCGCGGGACGCAGTGACCGGAGAAACACCGGTGATTTCCATGTAATCGCCTCGGGTGATCCGCCCCGCCTGATAAGCAAAGGTAAAGGCGTCGGCCTGGCGTTGGTTCCAACCCTCGTCGGCAAATTTCTTATAGACATCTTGCATCATGCGGTGCCAGTCTGTCAGCCTCGCGACCAATTGGCCGGCGTCGACATTCACCGCTCTAGCGAAGAATTCAAGCCACCGGCTGGTATCATAGCCGAGAGCGAATCCTCTGCCTAGAGTTTGTTCGATAGCCAAAAAGTAATCATCTCGGATTTCGAAAAGATAAGACTCAAGGGACAGCAACTTTCTGAAACCGAAAGCCGACCGCTGCAGGATCAAGGTGGACAGGCCTCGGGCAGTCCTTCCGTTCCCATCCCAAAACGGATGGATAGCAACCAGGTGGAGGTGAGCCAACCCAGCCTTGATCACCGGGGGCATCTCCTCGTCGTCTTTCCGGAGCCACTGAGCAAAGGAACGCATCAAGGCTGGAACATCGCCCTGGTCTGGGGTGCTGAAATTGCCGACCTTGTTCGGCCCTTTCCGATACGAACCTGGGGTAAGGGTGTCGGAAGCGCCGTTCATAAAGTAACGGTTCAATTGGCGGATGACCAGCTCGTCGACGGGAATATCCGGCTGATCGCTTAGAAAATCGATGAACTCATACGCCTGCAAAGCATTGATGTTGGCCCGTTCATCTTCCGTTAACCTCGCTCCCGGCCCCAATCCTTCAAGGCCGCGCACCGCATCTTCATCAAGGGTAGCACCCTCGATCCGGGTCGTTCCGGCCGCGCGTCTTACCTGGATCTCCCGGCGTATCCAAGCCTCGTGTTTTGGCATCAGCAGCATGTTGTCGATGAGCCACCGCTGCCGGTCCAGATCTTCCAGGTAAACGTTCATTGTTGGCGTGGTGGTGTAATGGGGGGTGAAGATACTATCATTCATTTGTCATTGATTCCTATATACGGTTACTTATGACATGAATGATAGTATCATTGACGTCTAATCGTGTCAACTGTGCCTGGCCATAGCGGTGAGACCCGGTCGGCCGGCATGGACACCCACATTTGCCAGGCCGGCCCGCCGTTGCGTCAAACAGAAATCGATGGCTATCCACACCTGTTGACAGACACCTGCATTGAGAATAGACTGAATTTTTATGGCTTCAACGATTCTACATTCGTGCATCTGTACATGTCCCCCTACATAGGGGGCGGGTAGTCATTTTCTAACGACTCCGCTTTAATCAGCAACCTGCGCCCACCGATGTATTCACCATCTGGTGGGCGTTTTATTTTTGCCGGATTTCAGGAGGCCAAGTTGACCAGCAGCACCAAAGTCCCAGGCGTAGACCAACAGAAAATCCACCAGGAAAGCATGGAACTGGCGCCGAAGGCGCCGGGCATTGTCCCCTTCATGGAAGAGGAGATGGTCCGGTTTGAAGCCGAGTCCGCCCGTTTTCAATCCGGAGAGATAGATAACGCCGAATTCACCCCCTTCCGATTGCGCCATGGGGTCTACGGCCAACGTCAGGCCGACGTCCAGATGATCAGGGTCAAAATCCCCGGCGGCATACTCACCGCCGACGCCCTGGACGCCCTGGGCACGGTGTCCGAAAAGTACGCCCCGCTGGACAAGGGCCACATAACCACCCGCCAAAACATCCAGTTCCACCATCTGCCATTGCCGGACTGCCCGGATATCCTGCGGTTCTTGGGGAAGGTGGGGCTGACCAGCCGGGAGGCCTGCGGCAACACGGTGCGTAACGTAGTGGGCGCGCCCACCGCCGGCGTTTGTGTCGAGGAGGTCTTCGACCCCACGCCCTATTTGACCGCTTACGTGCGTTTTGGCATTCGCCACCCGATAACCCAGACCTTCCCAAGAAAATTCAAAACGGCGTTCACCGGCTGCGACGCCCACGACCACGTGGCGGCAGCCATACAAGACCTGACCTACGTTTCCCAGGTACGGGTGGTCGACGGCGTCACCCAAAAAGGGTTCAAAGTCTTTGTGGCAGGCGGCACTTCCATCATGCCCCGCCTGGCCAAGCCCCTGTACGATTTCATCCCCGAAGAGGATTATTTGCGGTTGGCCCTGGCCATTTGGACCGTGTTCAACAACGCCGACTCGCTGCGCAAGAACCGGATGATGGCCCGGATAAAGGTTCTAGTAGATCGAATTGGTGTGGACGCCTTCCGCGACATGGTCGAAGAAGAGTTGAAAAACATCGGCCCCATCGACCCCAAGCCTCTGATGGCCACCGATGATATCCAACAAGAGACGCCTCCTTCGTTGCCCGCCATATCATCAAACGGCCAAAACGGTGGCGGTGAATACGGCCGGTGGAAAGCGACCAACGTGACCGCCCAGCGCCAGGAGGGTTACCGCGTAGTTTACGTCAAGCCCACCCGCGGCGACCTGAATGCCAAGCAGTTCCACGCTCTGGCGGAAATCGTGCGGCGGTACACGGGTGGACACGCCCACGCCACCCAGGAACAAAACCTGGCCCTGCGGTGGGTGCCCGAAGGCCACCTCCACGACGTGTGGGAAGCGCTGAAGGCCGTCGATCTGGCCGAGTCCGGCGCCCACGGCATCACCAACATTGTTTCATGCCCCGGCACTGACAGTTGCAAGCTGGGCATCACGTCATCGATGGGCCTGGCAAAAGCGGTGAAAGAAGAGGTGGAATCCTGGAACGGTCTACTGGAAGATGAGGGTGTCCAGGACATTCGGATAAAGATCAGCGGTTGCCCCAACGGCTGCGGGCTGCACCACATTGCCAATATCGGCTTCCACGGCGCCGCGGTAAAGGGCCCTGACGGTGAGCAACTGCCCGCCTACGAGCTATTCCTGGGCGGTAATTACGGCGGCAACCGGGTCGAGGACTCACGCATCGGCACCCGCATTCCCAAGGTCAAAGTCCCGGCCAAATTCGTGCCGGATGTGATCAAACAGATAACCTCCCATTACAAGGAACAGAAGAACGAGGGCGAAAGCTTCAATCAATTCCTGGACCGGGTGGGCCTGGAACAAGTGGGCGAGATTGCCGCGGCCGCGGCAGCCGCCGCGCAATCCGCCGCTGCGGGGTCGGACCTCTACTTCGACTGGGACCGAACCAACATCTACAAGCTAGAGCGCGGCGAGGGAGAGTGCGCCGTCTAAAGGCCGGACGTGGCGGCATCACTAAACGGTAAGGTCATCGCCTACCTGGAGACCCGCATGGGCTCCGAGATGGGGGCTTTGATCGAGCGCCACGGAGGCGTCCCCTATCCGGCCCCGGTGCTGCAGGAGATATACCGGTCCGACAGCCCCGACGTGCAACAGTTGGTGGACGACCTATGCCGGGGCAGCGTCCAAGTCATGGTGCTGCTCACCGGCGTGGGGACCCAGGCCTTGATAGAATCCGCAACGGCCATGGGCCGGCGGGAGGAATTCCTCAAAAGCCTGGAACAACGCACCATCATCGCCCGCAGCCCCAAGCCCGCCCGGGTGCTAAGACGCCACAAGATCCACATAGACCTGATGCCCCCCGAGCCCTTCACCTCCCAGGACATGCTCGATTCCCTAGAGAGTTTCGACCTTCAGGACAAGGATTTGGCCATTCAAGCCTATGGGGCTCCCAACGGGTTTCTAACACGAGGCCTGACGGAGCGGGGGGCCAATGTCAGAGAGGTCAGCCTGTACACCTGGGGTTTGCCGGAAGACACTGGCCCGGCCATCCGCCTGATCGATGAACTGCCCACGGGAAGGATCGACGCCCTGGCCTTCACCAGCCAGCCTCAGGTTGGAAACCTGTTCTCCATAGCCAGCCAAGCGGGAATAGAGGAAACGTTGAAAGACGGTCTGGAAAGGGAATCCCTGGCGATAGCCTCGGTGGGACCGGTGTGCACCCGGAGGATGTTGGAGGCTGGGATACGGGTGGACGTGGAGCCGGAACACCCCCACATGGGGAATTTGATAATGGCCCTGGCCGACCACCTGCAGGCGGGAGATTAAGCGTTCCCTAGTCCGGTACCCTTAACGCCGCAGCCATTTTTTCAACTTATCCACATTGGACCCATCTTCTTCTTCCACCAACCGGCCCCGCCACCGCTTTTCTATGGGCGTCGAACCAGGCTTGGCGAAAAAGAACAGATAGGCGCCCACCAGGATGGCCACGCCTAGCCACATCAACAAACCAAATCCCAGTATGGCGGCAATCAAAAGTATGATCAGCCCACCCAGCATGACCTTGCCGGGGGAGAATGAAGGCCACCGCCCCGCCAAACGGCCCTTGGACTGTTTAAGGTCGCGCACGGAACTATAGGCCTCGGGTTCATCTTCGGGAGGTTGTTCAGGTTCCCTGGGGCTTTTTACGGGAGCGGATTCCCCGGAGCGCCGCAATATCTCTTCGATTTCATCCTGATACTTCTCAGGCATAACCTCT
>JADFPM010000166.1 GCA_022562335.1 Chloroflexota bacterium | reverse complement strand
GCCTCGTCTCTGATCCCGGTGATCTTGAATTCGCCCAGCACATCCTCCAGGGCCATACGGTGCAGGGCATCCAGATTGGTCCACGGTAGCTCGCCGGTCCTCACCTTGTTCATGTAGGGACTGTACTTGCTCCGCCAGGCATCGGCGAAGGCGTCCCAGTCTGCTTCGACGCCGTGGATCCTACCGAAATCCTTGCCGTGCTTGATGATGCTGCTGCGCCAGTCCACCACCGTGCCAAAAACGTCGAATATCAGGGCTTTGACTTCAGAATCGGCCATTACATCTCTCCTTCCGGGCTGGGCCGCGCCCTTGGGTGCCCGCTGCTATGTGCGGGTATGAGGGTAGCGCCTGCGACTCGCCCCAGGTCCTTCGCCCGCCTCCGGCAGGCTGGCGCGGGATGACATCGGGCGGAATGGGCGCCGCTAACCGAGTTTGCTTACGGCGTCCTTGACCTCATCGTAATCCGGCTCCACACCGGGGGTGGGGCCCACCCACTTGTAACGCACCACGCCGCCCTTGTCCAAGACGAACACGGCCCGCTGGGCGGCAACGTAGCCTTCCATGCCGGCGAAATTCGGCAGCTCGACGTCGTATTGGCTCACGACCTTGCGCTGAAAGTCGCTGAGCAGGGGAAAGTTGAGGTTGTTCTGGTCGCTGAATGCCTTTTGGGACATCGCTCCATCAACGGAGATGCCCAGCACCTGAGCATTGAGGGAATTGAACTGTTCCATCCGGTCCCTAAAGGTGCACATCTCGGTGGTGCACACACCGGTGAAAGCTCCAGGGAAAAAAGCCAGAACCACGTTCTGACCCTTGAACTCGCTGAGACTGCGCTCTTTACGGTCGGTGTCGTACAGGGTGAATTCCGGGGCTTGCTGACCTACTTCCAATGCCATGGGGTCCTCCTATATCAACCGGCGTTGGGATGCAATCCCGTGGCCGGTGTTGAACATTCGTGCCGGCGGACCGGCGGCCACATCGTACCATAGGATTTGGGCCTGGGGTTTGGCTTCGAGACCATGCCCGGCCAGGCTGGGGCAGATCGATCAAGCCCTATGTTAAAATGGCCCGGCTCAAGGCATGGGGCCGGGCACCTAAAATTCAGCTTGAAAACCTTTCTCTGGAGCTTTTTCGATGTTCTTTGATTCCAGGCGTTCCACCGTCCACGCCAAAAACGGCATGGTGGCCACCAGCCAACCTCTGGCGGCAGTGGCCGGCCTGAAGGTCCTGATGGACGGGGGCAATCCGGTGGACGCCGCCGTGGCCGCCGCCGCCACTTTGAACGTGGTTGAAGCCGTTTCCACCGGCGTGGGCGGCGACATGTTCGCCCTGGTGTGGAACAACGCTGACAAGAGCATACGGGCCATCAACGGCAGCGGCCGGGCTCCGGCTGCCGCGTCGGCCAAAGAACTAAGGGACAAGGGCCACGGTGAGATGCCCTTTCTCGGCGTGGAATCGATAACCGTCCCAGGCACGGTCCACGGCTGGGAAACCGTATTGAACGAATGCGGCACCATGCCGCTGTCCGAGGTGTTAAAGCCCGCCATCCGCTACGCCGAAGAAGGGTTCCCGGTAACCGACTATATCTCCTACCAATGGTCGACGATGGTGGAAAAATTGTCCCGGCTGCCGTCCGGCCAGGAGATGCTCATCGACGGACGGTCTCCCAGGCACGGAGAGGTTATGCGTCTGCCCGAGCTGGGCGCGACGCTGCGGGCCGTGGCCGAAGGAGGATCCAAAGCCTTTTACACCGGCAAGATCGCCGAAAAGACGGCCGCCTTCATCCAGGAACAGGGTGGCTGGATGACCACCCAGGACCTGGCGGCCCACACCTCTGACTGGGAGGAACCCATCTCCACCGATTACCGGGGCGTCACCTGCTGGGAGTCTCCTCCGTCCAACCAGGGGATCGCCGGGTTGGAGGCGCTGAACATCGCCGAAGGCTGGGACGTGCCGGCCATGGGTTCCCAAACCGCGGAGACCTATCATCATTTCATCGAAGCCATGCGTTTGGCCTTCGCCGACGCCTTTCGGTACGTGGCGGACCCCACAAAATCTCAGGTGCCCACGGCCCAGCTGTTGTCCAAGAAATACGCCGCTGACCGGCGGACATTGATCGACCCCCAACAAGCCATGAAGACGGCGCCTTACGGCCGGGTGACCGGCGGCAGCGACACGATCTACGTGACCTGCGTGGACGGCAAGGGCAACGCCTGCTCCTTCATAAACAGCGTGTACAACAACTTCGGGACCGGCATGATCGTGCCCGGCACCGGCATCGCGCTGCACAACCGGGGCGCTCTCTTCTCCCTGGAGGAGGGGCATCCCAACGAGTTGGCCCCCAACAAACGGCCCTACCACACCATCATCCCCGCCCTGGCCACCAAGGATAACGAGCTATACCTGTGTTACGGCATGATGGGGGCGTTCATGCAGCCCCAGGGACACCTGCAGCTGATACGCAACATGGTGGACTTCGGCATGGACCCTCAAAAGGCCATCAACGCCCTCCGGTTCATGGTGGTGGAAGATGGGGTTCTGCTGGAGGAAGGCTTGCCCTCCGACGTGGCCGCCAAGATACAAAGTATGGGCCACGAGGTCCAAATGGTCAGCGGCTACCAACGGGTGGGCATCGGCGGGGCCCAGATCATCCAGCGAGACCCGGAAACCGGCGTGCTCTCCGGCGGCTCCGAGCCCAGAAAAGACGGCTGCGCCGTGGGCTGGTGAGATATTCAGATTTATGAATGCCCGCCGGCCAAATATGCCGCCGGCGGTTAGCGCACATCGGGTCAAAACCCCTAACGGGGTGGCAACCCTAAGATCGCTTCAAAGCTGCCACCCTCCCCTTTATCCTGTTTCACCCCGGATAATATAGCTGGCCCCTTCCCTCTCTGGCAGGTCTGGGGACGTGAGGTCCTCGGCCTGCCTATCTTTAATCTCCCACGGTGCAAATGCTAGAACTCCACCAGGTAGACCAACAGCAAAACGGATATCACAACTTGGACTCGTTCCAAGAGAAATTTGAAAGGTTGATGTCCCACGTGTCCTCCGTGGTGGTCATATCCGACGATAATTTAAAGCTGGCCCTGTTGGGCCTGTTTGCCCAGGGCCACCTCCTTCTGGAAGACCTGCCCGGCGTGGGCAAGACCCTTCTGGCCAAGACCATCTCAACCGCCCTGGACGGCGTATTCAGCCGGATCCAATTCACCCCCGACCTGTTGCCCAGCGACATCACGGGCACGTCGATATTCAACCTGCGGGACCAGACCTTCGAATACGTGCCCGGCCCCATCTTCGCCAACGTGGTGGTCGCCGACGAGCTGAACCGGGCCGGTCCCCGCACCCAGTCGGCCTTGCTGGAAGCCATGGCCGAGGGCCAGGTCAGCGCCGACGGGAAGGTGCGCTTGCTGCCCCGCCCATTTTTCACCATAGCCACCCAGAACCTGGTGGAGACCCACGGCACCTTTCCCCTTCCCAACTCCCAGTTGGACCGGTTCCTGGTCTCCATGGAGCTGGGACTGCCCACTCCGGACCAGGAAATGGAGATCCTCAACCGTTGGGAACAGGGCCTGCTCCAGCCGCCCCCGGTCTTGACTCCCCAGGAAGTGGCGTCCATGCAGGACACCACCCGCACCGTGGCGGTGGCCCATTCAGTCAAGCAATACATCGTCAACCTGACGGCGGCCTCACGGCAACAAAGCCAGTTCGCGCTGGGGGTGAGTCCCCGGGGCTCGGCCGCCATGCTGCGGGCTTGCCAGGCCTGGGCCGCCTTCGACGGGCGGGACTTCGTCGTGCCGGAAGACGTCCAGTACCTGGCTCCCTCCCTCTGGGGACACCGGGTGCAAGTGAGCAGAGACGCCGATATGGGCTCGGGCCGTCAAGCCGTCGTCGAGTTGCTGCGCTCGGTCCCCATCCCCCTGTAACGGGCAGCCGGCTTTAACGGAAAGCGAAGCCAAATGATCACCCCCAGAGGCGCAAGCTGTTTGGCCGTGGCATTGGCATTGTTTTTCCTGGCGCGGTTGACCCAGGTCGGTTGGGTCTACCTTTTGGACTCGGTGCTCTGGGGAGCGCTGCTCCTTTCGGCCGTTCTACCCTGGCTGAACACCCTGTTTCTATCGGCCCAGCGCAGCTTGCCGGCGCCTGCCACCCCCGGCGACGAGGCGTATCCCAGCGAAGGCGGCCGTATTGAAATCCAGGTCACCCTCAGAAACCGGTTGTTCTGGCCCCGGTTCCTGCTCAACCTGGACTATCGGTGCCCTCCAGCCGAGCCGGGACACCAGCTCGTCCGGATATTCGTGGCCAAGCTAACCGGCTTGCGCCGGGCGCGCCTCACCTCCACCGTTGAGCTCTACCAACGAGGCAATCACCTCCTGGGACCGGTTTTCGCCGAGTCGTCCGCTCCATTCGGGCTGGTCCGCCGCCGCCGCCGATTGACCCCGGCGGAACCATTGCTGGTGTACCCAGAGGTCCTATCCCTGGCCAGATTGCCGTTGGCCGACGCTCTTTCAGAGGCGGCCGCCCATTCCAACCGATCCCGTTTGGGTTTGGAACCGGCGGGCTCTAGGCGCTACGTCGCCGGCGACCCACGGCGGCACATACACTGGCGCAACACTGCCCGGATCGGCCAACCCATGGTTAAAGAGTTTGACGACCCCAGCCAGAGCGCCCTGCATCTGGTGTTCGACGCCACCCAGGTATGGGGAGAAGGCAGGGAGACCACCCTGGAATACGCCATCAAGATCGTCGCCAGCGCCGCTTTCTACGCCCACGGCATAGGCGTCCCAGTGCAGGTCTCCGGCGGCGGCATCGAAAATGCCCGCGTTAGCCATGAGAGCGGCGGATTGACCTGGCCCGATCTTTTGAGACAACTGGCGTTGGTGGCGCCGGGGGATGGCCGCGGCCTGGCCGAAACCCTGGCGGAATTACCCCCCGGCTCCAGCGTGTTGGCCGCCGCCAGCCTGTCCGGCGGGTCAACCGTGCAGTTGTTGGCCAGAACGGCCCCGGTCCATCAACGGATGGTGGTGGTCAGCCTGGAGGGTTTCGGGCAGGAGGAGGCCGGTTCTCCCAATGATGGCGTTGCCTGGGAAGGAACGCCGGAAACTTTGAGCCTGGAACCTCTGGCAGCGTCGGGGGCCGCCATCGTAAGGTGTCATAAAGGCCGGCTCACCGAAGCATTGGACGCCCTGGGCAGGGCAGATGCTTTTGGAGGGGCCGCGACCCGCCGTGCCGGCCAACCCGTTCCACACACCGTATCGGGAACGGCTGACGGTTAAACCGTGAAAAAGATCTCCTCCTGGTTTTCCAGCTTGTTCTCGTCAAAGGTCGAGGATTCGGTACGGCTCCGGTCCATGGCTTTGGGCGCCCTTATCATGGCGTCTATAGGATTAGCCTGGGTCGGCGGCAGTTGGTGGTACAGCGCCGCGGGCTGTGCCTTGGGGATGGCGGGCCATTGGACCAGTTGGCGCTGCCGGAACCATCAGTCACGGGTCCGGCCCTTGCTCATCGCCGCCACGGTGATAGGCGCGTCTATCTGGATGCGGTCTGAAACGGTGGCCGCATTGAACGGCGACTGGATCCCCGTCGGGCATTTTTTGATCCTGGTCATGGGAATATCCAGCTTCGACCTGCGGACCCGCGGCGGTCTTTACACCAGCCTGGCCCTGGGAGGGACCGTACTATTCTTCGCCAGCCAGCAGGCCTTCGACGCGGGATTCGGGATATTCTTCATCGGTTTTCTGGTGGCGTTTTTGGGGTTCCTGGCCTTATCCTTCCTGGAAGACGCCATCCACGACGCCCAGGTCTTCTGGCGCAAAGGGGACCTGTCGGTCTCGTTTTTCTGGGTGGGTTCCATATGCGCTCTTTTCCTGTTCTCCAGTCTGGCCTTTTGGCTGATGCCTAAAGATGCAATGAATCTCGCCGGTCCTCCCCAGGTTTCCGTTCTTCCCTATTCGACCACCACCCTGGATGTGTCAGGCGTGCCGGGCATCGATCTGACCGCGTTGCTCTACGGGCCTGGGCCGGAGGGCGAGCCGCCGTCCCAGGGCGACGTGCCCCAACCCCAGGAGCCCGGAGACCCTTCCCAGG
>JADFPM010000165.1 GCA_022562335.1 Chloroflexota bacterium | reverse complement strand
CTTGGCCGGCCGCCTCCCGGTCCTCTCTGGTGGTGCGCCGGAAGGGACCTCGCCGGGCGTACCTGCCCATCATGGCGACGTCGCCCACGGTAACCGGAAAATCCCAGTCCACCTGCTCGACCTGGGGCATGTAGCCCATCAGCCTTCTTTGCTTTTCCGCGGGCTTTCCCAGCACCCAGACCTCTCCTTGCCACGGCCGTATCAGGCCTAAGATCGATTTCAACAGGGTGGTTTTGCCCGAACCGTTGGGGCCGATGATTCCCAGGACTTCCCCCGCATCCACCTGGAAGGTGATGTCTTTCAGGGCCGGGGTCCGGCCGTAACCAGTCCAAAGCCCCCGGATGTCTAATGCGTGACCGGAGAGCGCCTGATCGGATTCGTCGGCGTTATCATCTAAAACCTCGGTTGAGGCCGGTATGCTTGCTTTAACCACGGACAGGGTCCCTCTCCATCATCGAAGGTTGTCAGCCAGGCTGCGGGCGTTGAACCGCATCATTTCCACGTAGGTATTCGCCTCCCCTCCCAGGCCGGCGTATATGGGCGACACCATGATCCCAGCGTCCCGGGCCACCTGTTCCAACGCCGTGGAACGGAACCTTGCCTCGACGAAAACCGATGGCAGGCCGGCGTCTTTGACTATTTGGGATGCCTGGATTATCGCTTGGGGGGTCACCGAGCCGGCATCCCCCGGCGCCAGGGCCATGGTCTGCCACCCGTATCGTTGGGCCAGGTGTGAGAAGGCCTGGTGATGGGTGATCAAAATCCTGCGGCCCGGCGGCACCTGGTCCAACAACCCGGCGATCTCCCGGTCCAGCTCCCTTAGGCGGGCCGTGTAATCCTGTGCCCGTTTTTTGTAGTGCGCGGCGTTGCCGGGGTCTGCCTGTGCCAGTCCATCGCGTATCCGTTCCACGTAGCGGATGGCCAGCAACGGGTCTTGCCAAAAATGGGGGTCGCCCTCAATCTCACTCCGGGATTGGCCGTCCAACCCTTCTGATGCCACCACGTGGATTGCGCCCTTGGGCCGGGCGCTTTCCAACACGGGAATCAGGGAATCGTCGAAGCCCGCACCGTTGGATATGGTCAGGTCGGCCTGGCTGATGACCACGCTATCGCCGGGCGTCGTCTGGTAGGAATGGGCGTCCGCCCCCGGCGGGACCACCGAGTGAGTCTCCACCAGGCTGCCGCCCACGTTTTTGGCCAGGTCGGCCAGCAATGGGATGGTGGCAACCACGACGATCGGATCCGTATCGCCATCGCGGGCCACGGAATCGGCCTGGGCTCCGTAGCAACCGGACAGCAGCAGGACCGTGGCCGACAATCCAAGTATCAGTAGATTCTTGTTATGAGACATTGTATCAATACTGCTCAAAAAAAGAGACTACACCGCGACGGCTTCGCGGTCCATACAGTCGTGGCACTTGCCGTAGACCTCCAGCCAATGGCCGCTGAGTTGAAATTTGTGGGCGGCCGAGACGGTTTGGAGCAGATCTTCTATGTCGCATCCCAAAAGGTCTTGAGACGAGCCGCACTCCACGCACAGCAGGTGGTGGTGGTGGCCTCGATGACTGAGCTGGTAGTGGAGGTCGCCTTCTTCCAGCAACACCCGGCACAGGACGCCGGAATCAACCAGCAACTTCAACGACCGGTAGATGGTGGCCCGGCCGACGCCCGGCAATTGCCCATGCAACTCCTCGGCGGTGAAATGCTTGTTTTGTCCGGCGATGGCGTTGACCACGGCACGCCGGGGAGACGTGGAGCGGTGGCCCCGCTCTTCCAGTGTCTCCAGCAGTTGGGTGGCCAAGGAACTACTTCTTTTGGGCATTGATATTGATACCTAGTCTCTTTAATGGGATAACTCTAGCACAGCGCCGTTAGAGGGTCAATCGCCCTTGGTGGGTTGGTTCGCCGCCGGTCAGCACGGTCCGGCTATTTGTACCAGCTGTCTCCGGCGGGAGGCCAGGGATTCACCGGGTCCAGCACTTGGGAGAGTTGGGTGAAGGCCCCTTTCATGTAACCGGGGTGGATCCAAATGCTGTTGAAGCCCAGGTTGGTGTAGTTCTCCGTTCGGCGAGAGGAGGTGTAACGGGCGCCCTGTCTCTCCAGGTGCGCGTCAAAGGCCAGGGAGTCGTCGATCTGGTAAATGGTCAGGTATATCCCCTCTCCGTACCGCTCCAGGAAGCGGGCCGAGGAGGTGTCCTGGCTGGTGGGTTGGGCTAATTCTATAAAGGTATTCCCGTCGCCCAGGGGCAGGACGGCGATCTCCAGATCGGTGAAGCTGATCTGGAACCGCTTAGTAGGTTGGATACCGAATAATTCCGACCATCGCTGGGTGGCCTGGTCCAGGTCCTTTACCAGGATCGCCGTTTGTTTCAACTGGCTGGTCAGCGGTTTGGTCTGGAGATTCTGCCAATCGGGGCCGGCCGCAGGCCACGGATTTGACGAATCTTTGACCTCGACGATCTCAATAAAAACGCCGTTGGCGGCCGAAGGATGGATGAACGCCGACCGGGATTGGGGCCGGTCGGTTTCGCCGGTGATGCGCACGTCCAGGCCCTTCAGGTGGCCGATCAGCTTGGTGTAATCTTTGGTCTCGAAGATCAGAAGATAGGGCGCTTCACCCCGGCGGGACAGAAACCGCGCCCCGGCGGACTCGGCGGAAGTCGGCTGGAGAAGCTCCACGAAAGTCCCGTTTCCCGCCGGCAATACCGAATTCACCAGGCCGAAGTCAGCCAGTTCCTCGGAGCGGCATGACTCCATGCCCAGGGTGTTGCGGTAAAGGGCTTCGGCCTCTTTCAGGTCGTTGACCATGAAGGCCGCCTGGCGAAGTTTCTCTAACATTGACGCGGCCCCCTATAGTGGCTTGCTGGGCAGTGAGACCAGGGCTTTTCCTCCGACGTAACGCTGGCCCTCGGGTCCGGTCATCAAAACGTCGCATTCCAAGATATTTTCACCGTCCTCTTGGCGGGTGTCGGTGACGGTGGCGGCGATGCTCAGGGGCGAGTTGTGGGGAACGGGCTGGCGGAAAACCAGGTCCAGGTCTTTTAGCGCCTGGGGGCCGGCCCAATCGGTGAACAGGCGGGCCATCAGGGCCATGCTCATGATGCCGGGCACGATGGGTCCGGGCAGCCGGTCCTTTTCGGCGATGGCGGCATCGGTGAAGCGGCTTGGGGCATCGTTTCCCCAAACCCGGCAAAACGCCAAGACTTCTTCGTCGGATGCCTCTATCACCAGCGGGCCGACTTCGTCGCCCAGGTCTATATCCTCGAAGTAGGGCAAGTCATCCACCTCTTGGCCGTCGAAAAATCGGGGCGGGCCCGAGGACTCGCATTGAGCCCGCTCGCGCTGGGGTCGATATGGGGCTCATTCGCGGCGGGCGAAGGATTCTTGTACTTCGGCCACAACCTGGCCGCGTTGATTGCTGAAAGTGGTCTCCCAGACTATGAAAACCATGGTCCCGGAGCGGCCTGTCTTGGCGTAAACGTCTTTTAGATGGGAAGAGGCGGTTATCTCGTCTCCCACGATGATGGGCGCCAACGATTGCACCTTCTGGCCTGCGTGCATCGAGGACTTCCCGAAATTGACGTTGACGCTGGGTAATTTCACCTGGCGCACAAAAATGGTGCACAAGGTGGGTGGGGCCACCAAACCGGAATAACCCGCCGCTTTGGCCGCGGCCTCGTCGATGAAGATCGGGTTGGTCTCCCCGATACCTTGGGTGAACGATCTGACGATTTCCAACGTCACGGGAAACGGTCCCGCCTTGTGTTCGACCCCATATAACGAACGGTCGTACTCTAGCTCAAATGCCATGCCCGTCTCCTGCGCCGGTCGGTTGGCCCTTGGCCGGCCTCGGCGTCCCCAATATCACCGGTGGTCGTCATTTCAAAAAATCGAAGGCCTAAAAGCCGATCAAACTTTGGTGTCCTCTAGCCACACCGGCTGGAACTCTCCTGACAGCAGCGCTTCCACCAACTCGCCCTCGCTGGATATATCCCTCGAAAAGCTGGTGAGGCAGGCGCCGATGTGACTGGTTAGATGGGCATCGCTGCCGCCGATGCCCAGGTAGTTCTGGGAATCGCAGAGTTCCCAGGCCCGCTCGTTCTCTCCGGCGCGGCTGCCGCCGTTCAACCGCTCCACGATCTCCACGTCTTTGAACTCTTCGCCCTGCTCCATATAATCCACCAGGCCGATGCCGAACCGGCCGGGGTGGGCGGGCAAGGCCAATGCTCCGTGTTTGCGGGCGGCTTCCATCAGCACCCGGGCGTCCATCCGCACGTCGCTGAAATCGATGTCCTTGGTCAGTGCTTCAGTTACTCCGTACACCAAGAAGTGGCCGTAGCGGGTATCCAACTCGGACCCTTTGAGGACGGTGACTCCGTATTGTTCAGCCAGGGAGGAGTAATCCAGGTGGCTGTCAAACTTCCGGTGTTCCGTAAGCACGAAGCCATCCACCGTGTATTCCCGCTTGCGCAACACCTGGATCCATTTCAGATACTGCTCCACCGTGGCCCTGGAATCGTCGGATGACACGGAATGGCTGTGTAGATCCAGGAACATTCGTTGCCTGAGGACTCCTTAAACAGGTAAACCGGGCTATGGTAAATCGCGGAAGAGAGCCGGTACGGCCCGCCGGAGGGTTGGCGGCATCCAACAAAAGCCGACCCAGCCAACATCATAATCGTTGATGGTGGAATCATCAACCGCTTGCACGGATTTCGACGGGCGCGGTCCGGTGAGCCACTGGCCTGGAATGATGCCGGTGGCTAAAGACCGGCGGGGGAAAGACCGGTTCGGCTATTCGCCCATCGCCGTGGACAGCCACCTGGTGAACCGGTCTCCCAGCGTCACCGGGTCGTCCAGCAACAAGGGGACTGAGGCGTTGCCGGGAGCGATCTTCATCAAGATGAATCCCGGTCCAGACCGGTCCTCCGGCGCCGCAGACTCGGATATTGCCTGGTCCAGACCTTCCAGGTCGTCCACATTCCAAGTGCGGAAACCGCACTGGCCGGCGATGGCCGCCAGGTCCAACTTGGTGGTGAAAGTGGCCTGTCCCCCGGTTGAGCCATAGACTTCGTTGTCCAGCACGATGAGCAATAGGTTGGACGGTTGGAGATAGCCTATGGTGGCCAGGGAGTTCAGGTTGGCCAACATGCCCCCGTCGCCTTCGACGCCTACGACTAGATTTGGCCGCTTTGTCGAGGTATCTTCCAAACCCAGGCTGATGCCCAAGACGATGGAACTGACCAGGCCCATGGAATCCACCACGCAAAGGTGGTTTTCCCGCCGTTCCAGGGCGGCGACTTCCCGGCTGGTGGCCCCGCAGGTAAAAACCACCGGGTCCGCCGGGAATCGTTGGGAGATCAAGCGCAGGGCTTCGATACGTTCAGTGGGCATTGGCTTTCGTCCTAGGTAACTATCCCGAAAGATGGTTCGTCGAGCCGGTCTTGGCCTGCCGAAGGGCTCACCGCGAACGGAAGAGGTTCTTCCCCCGTTCGTCCTGAGCCTGTCGAAGGACTCACCGCGAACAGAAGAGGTTTTTCCCCCGTTCGTCCTGAGCCTGTCGAAGGATGCGGTTAATAAAGTCGCAGATTACGATAAGGCCAATGGAGCAAAATCCACCTCGTAGCCGAAGGACCGGGGGCCAGCCACTGCCAAGGCCTTCTCCGTGGTCCAGAGTTTGGGGGCCGGAAAGGCCAATACAGTCACCCGGAACCCGTAGCGCATTAGTTCCGTGGTTATAGGCTCGCCCCGGTCGGTGTCGACCACGCAAATGAGGTCGGGGACTGTGCAAATGATTTCATCGTCCTGGCGAGCAATCAGGTTCTCGTTCTGAAAGTCGATGACCATGCGGCTTCCCGAATTTGGCCCCAGGCCGTCTATGGTAACGCTGCCCCGGGCAAACCCGGCGGTGGTGCGGCGGTCCAAGTCCACCACTTTACCCGTGAACAAAACCCTGCCGGGACAGGTTTCTAAGATGGCCCCAATAGGGTCTTCGTGCCTCTCTCTGGCGTCAAGAACCGCTTGGCCCACGTTGCGGGCCAATGATAGGGTTCCCAAGACGGCGGTGGTTCTCACTTGCTCTGCTGACATG
>JADFPM010000164.1 GCA_022562335.1 Chloroflexota bacterium | reverse complement strand
GACACGGGTTTCTCCAGCGAACTTACGGGCCAATAAAAAAAGCCCATCCCCCAAGGGACGGGCCTAAGCCGTGTTGCCACCCTATTTTCCGGTTCCGGTCCAAAACGGTAGACGGACCCAAACCGATATCTCACCCGGCGGAGGGACCGAAGTCTACCCAGTCCCTGTGCCGTAGGCCTTTAACGATGCCCAACCGTCGCAGCCTAGCAGCGCCCGATCAAAACCGCTGTTCAGCCTGAGGCTCCGGGGTCCATTCGAACTTCCGCTACCGGCGCCGGCTCTCACCTTACCCGGCTCTCTTTAGCCTCGCTGGAAGCCTACTACTCCCCTTCACAGCCTTTAGTTATTCAGTTTTAGCACACCAACTATAGGGTTATTGGCGTGGGGATGTCAATGGCACTAACCCTCAAACCGTCGCTTCGCCCAGACCGCCGGCGCCTGCCGGTTGGGCTTCTTCGGGGCCCGGCCAGGGCGGGTTGGTATAGCAGAGGAATCTCAGCGCGGTCTGGGCGCCGGCGCTGAACTGGAAGCGCCAGCCGGCGGGTATGGTCAGGGCGTCGCCTGGGCCGACCTCTACTATCTCATCCGGCGTCTCCTGGGGCTGGTTGCCCGGCTGGGAACCAGACGCGGGGGGACTGCGCCAGACGCGGCCTCGTCCCTCCAGCACGTACCAGATCTCCTCCACGGTCCGATGCCTGACCGGCCGGGAAACCTGTCCCGCGGGCAGCGTAACCTCGCAGAGGCTGGCACGTTGGGCCAGGTGCCGCCCGTCGATGAGCAGGCGTATCTCCGACCCGTCGGCGCGGTGGCGTCAGGGGCTTCGTTGCGGCGCCCTAACGGTGGCGTGGCTTGGGGGTGGGGTTGGCTCATGATTTAGCCTCCGCCGTGCTTCCGAACGCGTATTAAAATACCCCCTGGTAAAGAGGGATTGGGTGATTTCCCCAGACCAACGCGAACCCTCAAACCGGCGAACGGCCGCGAATCACGGGACCAAAGGTTCGCCCACCAAACCCCAATATGGCACCGCCACCGCGAAAAGGATCCCGATGGCCACCAGGGTCATCAAAACGCCGATCCGGAAGACCTCGGGCGCGGTGATCCCAGCCCGCTGGAATATAATCACGCTGGAGGCGCTGCCCGCGGGATAGTAGACCACCGAGTCACCCACCAACACAACCGCCAGCCCGCAGACCAAGGGGTTGAGGCCCAGGGCCGCGCCGGTGGACATGGCCACGGGAATGGTGAACGCTAAAAATCCGGTGATGTTGGGCATCATCAGCCGGACGGCCGTAGCGCCCACGGCCAGGGCCAGCAACAACAGGTGGGGCGATTCCTTGAATGACTCGACGCCTCCCACCAGGATCTGGGCAAACCACTCGGCCGCGCCGCTGGCGATCTGGGCCTGCGCCAGGGAAAGGGAAGTCGCGATGACGAAAAAGTTGCTCCAACCGATGTTGGTCTCAAACTCCCGCCAGGTGAGTAGGCCGACGCCGGGTAATAGAATCACCACCAGGGCGATCAGCGCCGGCACGGTGGGGTGCAGACCATGGGCAAAGTCGGTGAACCAGAGCAGCGCCGTGCCCAGGGCAATGAGTCCCGCCTTGATCTCCCTGGTGTCCATGGGGCCACGGGAAACGGCCTCGGTGACCATGGCCGCGGGCACCTTGAATCCGGCACGATAATAAAAATAAACCATGACTCCGCCCACCACCAGGACGGAGTAGAAAGGCACCGCCATCAATACGAACCACCGGGTCCAGGAAAAATCCCCCAGCAGCGCCGACGCCACCACCGGCGTGATCCCCCCGGCCAACAAAGCCGTCGACCCCAGGCGGTTCAGCGCGCCCAAGGCCATCATCACCGCCTTGTTCAGCGGCGACTGCCGGGAGATGCCCCAATGGTCCATGACCTGCTCGTACACGTGGACCATGATCGCGCCCCGGGTGCTGGCCGAAGGCAGCGCAAAGGTCAGCGCGGCGAAGGAAAACAGCATCTGCACGTAGAGCAACCGGGGGCTGCCGCCGGCCAACCGCATCAGGTAGGCCGCCATCCGCTCGGCCAGCCCCGACCGCTGCACCGCCAGTCCCAGGGTCAGGATGCCGATGATGAAGTAGGCGACGGGCTGGGAAAATCCATATAGCGCCGCTTCGGTGTCGGGGACGGCGCCCACCAGGATCAGCAGCACCACGCCCACCAAGCCGGTGACGGCGATGGGCAGCGCCTCGCTGGCCCACAAAGCCACGGCCAGGGCCATCACCGCCAGGGCCCTCTGGCCTTGCGGGGTTAGCCCTTCGGGGGTAGGCGCCAAGATGATGGCGGCGAAGAGGACCAGGGGAAGCCCGAATTTGAAGATCTGGACCACCGGGCGAACGGGAGCCGTGGCCGTGTTATCTATGAAATCGGGCGATTCGGGCAAGGCGAGAAGACACCTCTAACTACATTTAACTACACTGCGCGTTGCCAGACACGTTCCCCACAGCAACTTCAGATACGGTAGGCTCGGGCACATCAAATAGGTGCTGGCAGCTGCCGGAAAGCCGATGCAGTCCGGAACCATCCACGCCCAGCCCCGCCGAGGTTAGGAAACGATCAAGAATCGATTATGAATTTTGAGGCTTGCGGCCTTTTCTTTCCAGAAAGTCCTTGAACCCATCTTCCACCGACAGGCCCTTGAACCTTCCCGTCCGGGCGTTGACCTCGTTGCGGAACTGCTCCTCGATGGGCAGGCCGGTGTGTTCGGTCAGCATAAGCTTGATGTTGGCGACGCCTTCGATACGGTTTTTGGCGATGCCCGCCGCCACCTCCACGGCCTTCTCCAGCAGGTCCTCCGACGGGACCAGATGGTTTAACAGGCCGATCTTATAAGCCTCATCGGCAAAGACCTCCCGGCCGCTGTAGAGCAGCTCCTTAGCCTTGGGCCAACCCACCATGGTGGGCAGGCTCCAGGTGGCGTTCATCTGCCCGTAATTGACTGCCAAAAACCGGAAGCTGGTCTTCTCGCACCCCAGCAGGAAATCCATGCTGGTGGCCATGACGGTCCCGCCGCCGTAGCAGAGACCGTTGATAGCGCCGATGATCGGCTTGATGCTGGTGGCCAGGTGCCAGGTGTAATCGGCTCGGTGGGCGGTTACCTTCTCCCGTTCCTCATCGGTATATTCCCTGTTCTCGTGGATGTCCGCTCCCGCGGAAAAGGCCCGCTCGCCCGATCCGGTTATCACTATCGCGCCGACGCCCTCATCTTGCTCAATCTCCGTGATCGCTTCGTCCAACTCTCGGACCAATTGGTGGTTCAACGCGTTAAGGACCTCAGGCCGGTTCAGC
Source organism: Chloroflexota bacterium (assembly GCA_022562335.1). GTDB lineage: Bacteria > Chloroflexota > Dehalococcoidia > Lucifugimonadales > UBA3495 > Io17-Chloro-G2. The sequence goes on along the minus strand of JADFPM010000164.1, from coordinate 2,820 downwards.
GTGATTATCGCGACGCGGTCTTCCCGGTCGATTTTGATTACTTCGTACTTGACCGTTTTCTGGCTCATATTGGACGAACTCCTGCGTCTGGGCTGGCTGTCATGCAGATTCCGGCGGGAAAATCCTATTCGGGGCCAAGGGCCGGAGGTACTAATTAAACATAATTGGTCCCGGATGTAAACCTGCAAGTAAACCCGAAGCCAACCCCGCCCATCATCCCCCATCGGATCCCCGAGATTTAGCTGGCGTGATTAAAAATGGGGGCATGTGGTTTAAACACTGTGGTAACACCAATTTTCGGTTTGCCGGTGCGCGGAACACGGCAATAACCGTTTGGGAGCAGATAACCATGCTATGTCAACTGAAATGCTGCAGTAAATGCAGGGGAGACCTGGTATTGGATGGCGACGAGTGGCGCTGCTGGCAGTGCGGCCAGCATTACTATCCACGCCGGTCGACGGAGGACCTTCGCGACCTGTTTCAGGAAACCCAGCGCGAGCCCACCTCCTCCTCTTCACCGGCGGAACGGCCCCGGTCGCTTCCTCCCCGCCGCCGGGCCACCCGCACTTTGCGAGACGTCAACTCCCGCATCGCCGCCCGGGACCGCAGCGACCGCCGCTGGTGGTTGAAGAACCTGGAGATCGTCCAGCACCTGGATGCAGGAAAATCGGTGAAGGAGATCTCTTCGCTGGTTGGACGTGGCCAACGCCAGGTGCGCATCGTGCGGGAACGGTTATTCGACATGAGGTCCAATAGAGCCACGGATCTGCTCGCCAGTTAGGATCACGATTCCCTTTCCAGCGGCCTGGTCATATAAAGGCGCGATGCCTGCTGGTCTATTGGGCATTACCCCTTTTCACCGTTCCCCGTATACGGTGGCTGGTGTATGCTGGCTGGCAAGACGCCGGCTGAAAACACGTTGGGGGCACATCGGTCCGGCGTCATTCGCCAGCGCCGAGGTGCTCGCCGATGACCTTCACCCGCCGCCTTGCCCGATTCGTTCGGGAAGGCATCTCCTTTGACTCCCTGCCTCCCCAGGTGGTTGCCCAATCCAAGGAAATGATGATCAACGCCGCCGCGGTGGGCCTGGCGGGAGCGGCCCAGGACCAGGGCCGGGCTTTGACCGGCCTGTTCCAAGACATGGGAGGCAACGGCAGGTGCACCATCATCGGGATGGGGTTGCGCACCTCCCCGGCCAACGCCGCCCTGAACAACGGCTTTCTGGTGCACCTGCTGGATTTCGACGACGAGATCCAGAGTGTTGGCGCCCGTCCCACCGCCGTGATATTCCCAACGGTGATGGCCCTGGCGGAGCTCAACGGCGCTTCGGGCAAGGATGTTTTGACCGCATTCGCTCTGGGATGCGAAATCGCGGCGAAATTGGACCCCTTGTCCACCGGGATCACCGGCGGGATGGCCGAGGCCATGGGGGCGGCGGCGGCGGCGGGATTCCTGCTGGGACTGGGCCAGGAACAGCTTGAGGCTGCCCTGGGCATCGCGGCGAGCCAAGCCCATGGCCCATTGGTGGATTTCGACACTCCCGGCCGGGCGTTGCAATGCGGCCAGGCAGCGATGGCCGGGCTGACCGCCGCCATGTTGGCCCAGCGCGGTTTCAAAGGCGCCGGTCACTCTACTTATCCCCTGAATGGCCCGTTGGATGTCCCTCATGGCGGGAGTGCCGGTGTCTCGGGGCCCGAACAAGAGCGGTTTTTCGACACCCTGGCCAATCCATTCTCCGTCGTTGACCCCGGTTTGACGGTCAAACTTTACCCCTGCGCCTCGGCCAGCCACACCGCCATCGACGCGCTGCTGCAACTGATGCAGCAACACCGGATCGAAGCCGGGCAGATCGAAGCGGTGAAGGTCAGCGTGACTCCCAGCGCCCTGCGGGCCCTGCCCTACCCGGCACCAGAAGACCCCTGGCAGGCCCGGTTCAGCCTCAACCACATCACGGCCCAGACGCTGTTATACGGCCAGCCCCTGATCGAGCAGTTCTCCCCGTCAGCGTTGCAAGACACCGCGGCCAGGGAACTGATGGGCCGGATCACGGTGACCGGCGACGAACCATCCACCCCTCTGTCGGACCGGCCGGCCACGGTGACCGTGCGTCTATCGGGAGGCCAGGATTTGGAGCAATTGGTGGAATTCGCCCGGGGCGGGCCTCAATTCCCCTTGGATCAGGAAGAATTGGACGCCAAATTCCTCTATTGCGCCCGGCACATCATGACCCCGAATCACATTCAGGAGACCATCGACCAGTTCCGCGACCTGGAAAACATCGAAGACGCCACCGGCTTAGCTTCTATTCTGGGCGCGTGAAGGTCTGGGCGCGTGAAGGTCTGGGCGCGTGAGGCGACCACGTTTTGCCTGCCTAAAAAGGCATCAAACATTGGACCCTATCCCAAACTGTGTTGCAAGACGGGCTTCCTTCGACGGACTCAGGACGAACCGGTCTGTCACGTCCATCTTTAAGATACAAGGACGAACGGGTGCAAAAGAACCCCTCCGTTCGTGGTGAGCCCGTCGAACCAGATTTTAAGATAGGCGCCAAGTAGGCACTTCTTAAGCGGTCTTTTCTAGAAGTCCCATCTTGCTGTACTCTGTCACTGCTTAGTCATGGAAATGCCAGAATTCTTGCTGATTGGAGGCCGGTGATGAAAGGAATCCAGATCCACCAAACGGGCGCCCCTGACGTGTTGCTCTACGAAGATCTCGCCGACCCGCAGCCGGGGCCGGGCCAGGCATTGGTCGATATCAAGGCCGCCGGGGTGAACTTCACCGACGTTTCCAGCCGCCGGGGCTCGAATCCCCCGGCCAGCT
>JADFPM010000163.1 GCA_022562335.1 Chloroflexota bacterium | reverse complement strand
GATTGGCCCGCCAGCAGTCCAGCCAGAAGCCGCATGGACGTGCCGGCGTTTCCAGCGTCTAGAATGCCGCTGGGTTCCTGAAGACCCCGGTCGGTCCCGTGCACTATCACCGTCCCGGCTTGGTCTCCGGGTTCGATCTCCACGCCCATGGCCCGCAGGCATCCCATGGTGGACATGACGTCTTCGCCACTGGAAAGTCCGGTGACCAGGGCGTCTCCCCTGGCCACGGAGTTCAATATCAAAGAGCGGTGGGAGATGGACTTGTCGCCGGGCACCGACAGGTCGCCGGAGATGGAGGCTGGACTACTGACGGAACGCTGCAACCTGGGAAACCTCCTGATGAACTGGGCCTAAACGACGGCATTTCCCAGCCGGTATTCTCTTCCGGTGTTCTCGCGAGCTACCTGTCTTTGGGCCGGTCATTCCTGTCGCCGCGGAACAGCTTTTTCTGTGATTCCATGGCCTTTCGGGCCAGGCTGCCGCCGAAGAAGTCTCCAACGCTTTCGGTGAAGCTGGGAACATCGACCGCAGACTGGTGGACTCTGGAGGCTTGGTTCACCGCCCCGGCCTGCCACAGGTTGCGGGCGACGAAGGCCTTTTCGAAGAGCTCATGCACGGAATCTCTATCGGGTTCCGGCTCAGCGTTCAAGAGTTGGCGCACCTCGTAAAGCTCTTTGATAAAAGAATCAATCCAGGCCACTATGGGCTCTGGGTTGGACAGGCAAATGTCCCGGTGCATGATGGGGTCGCCGGAGGCCAGGCGGGAACTGTCTTCGTATCCGGTTGCGGCCAGTTGGGCGATGTCGTCCCAGTTGGGGCTCTTGGAGGTGCAACCCACCAGGGCCACGGACAACAGGAAGGGTAGATGGCTGACGGCGGCGACAAAGCTGTCGTGCTCATCGACACTGATGAAGTAGGTCCGGGCGCCGACGGCTTCGGCTATGTTGGTGACCTCGGAAACGGCCCGGCTGCTGGCCCGGCTGCTGGGGACCACGCAGTACACCTTGTTTTTAAACAGGTTGGCGTCGGCGTTTTCCGGCCCGGACTTCTCTCTGCCGGCCATGGGGTGCCCGCCAACGAATTCTACGTGCCTGGGCAGGTACTTTTCGGCCCAATCCAGCACCACCTTTTTGGAGCTGCCCACGTCGGTGACCACGCAGCCTTCGGACAGGTCGTCAGCGATGACCTCCATCACCTCTTCCATGGCCATGACCGGCGTGGCCAGCACCACTATCCCGGCACCCCGCACCGCGTTGCTCAGGCGGTTCTCGACCCGGTCGAAGGCTTTGGTTTTATTGGCGCCTGACCTGGAAAGGTTGTCGGAGTCGGTGCCAACCAACTCCAGGTCCTTTAACTTGGCCTGTCGCAAGGCCAAAGCCAGGGACGTGCCGATTAGGCCGGTGCCGATTATGGTTAGCTGTGCCATGGTCACCTCTGGTTTTAAGTGCTTGGCCGGCCCCTAAGATGAGAGCAGGCCGGGACTTAATCTTACACTATCGATTTGGCCACAAGGTACCCAGTTATCCTCCGGTTGGTCCTCCGTGCCGGATCTGATACCGGACTAAGCGCCTGTCTCAAAAGGTGGCTCGACAAACTCTCCACGAACGGAGGATCTATTTCCACCCGTTCGTCCCGAGCTTGTCGAAGGATGGTCAATCCGGGATACGCCCTTTTGTGATGAAATCTAAGACCAGGTGGCAAAGCCCATGCCGCACCCGGTGCCCGCCGGTGAACGGTAACAGGGAACGTAGTCTATCAACTCCATTTCCAGGTGCTCGGCCGCCCCGGCCGCCGATATCCAGTTGCGGATCTCCGAGCTTCCCGCGTTGAGCCTCTCCCTGGGCAAACTGGAAAGTTTGGCGATGCTCTTTTCCTTCATGCCCTCAATGGCCCACTGGTCCAGCTCTTCGTCCACCACGAAGTGGCTGAGACCGCCCGAGGCCAGCACGCCGACCCTGGCTTTCACCGGCCACGCTTCAATGGCGTTGCGTATTGCCCGGCCCAGGTCGTAACAACGTTTCGGCGTGGGCTGGTTGGGCGGATAGTAGGTGTTCACCATGAATGGCAAGGCGGGTATCAACTTATCGGTCATCAACCGGTGGTAAACGTATCCGAAGGCGTGGCCGATGCCGCCCTGGGAAGCTCCTCCCTTCGAGGGGTCTAGAAACTTGGATGTCGCAACGTCGAACTCCGATTCGATCAGATATTCGATCATGTGCTGGCCCAAAGCCGAGTGGGTGGGCACGATTTTATCTTCCGCCGAATAACCGATGAGGGGCTGGTTGCCGGTGGAAGGCGCCGCGCCCCGGCCGGGGACGTTGACCTCGCCCCCCCAATAGATGCAGAAGGCGGGCATATTGTCGTCCTGCAGATACTCCTGCTGGTCGTCGCCCAGCATGACCAGGACGTCCAGGTTGGCTTTGTACAGTGCTTCCGAGAGCTTGGCGATGCCCTTCTGGTTCCGCTGGTGTCTTTCTTCCATCTTCTCGGGGGTGATCTCCTTGGCGATCCGCTTTACATCCGTCCTCGCCAGGAGGTCTTCATAGTTGGAATGGATCCCGTCGGTGCCGTAGAGCATGGTGTTTCCCTTGTCCCGCTCGCCCCGGGCAAGCCATCCTTCCGAGGGAGTGCTGAGTTGGGGACTGTGGGAGCTAGCCAGACCAAATACGATCTCCGCCACGTTAGTCCTCCTGTCCGTCTTAAATAATAAGGGCTACCGGCTCTGTGATCAGATTTACCTTACTATGGCATGACACTTTTGGCAAAGGTCCGTGTCAACGCAAGGCCAGCCCGCGTCTCTTTTGCGGCCTTCGTTGTTACCGCCAATGGTAGGGGCACGGCATGCCGTGCCCCTACGCGATTTCTGAATCCCACGTGATTGCGTCCAGTCTACGCTTTCAGTATCTCCCGCCGGGACAGCACCCGCTCCATCAACGGCCGCATGCCCAGCTCGCTGGATATGGCCAGCGACTCTTCCAGCAAAGTTATTGCTTTAGCCCGGTCTCCTTCTCCGTCACGCTCGCGAAGGGCGTCGGCGTAGTCGCAGCAGGTCCAGGCCAATTCGGGCCGGTACCCGGCCTTGCGGCAGAAGGTCAAGGCCTCCTCGAAGTGAGCAGCCGCTTGGTCCATGTTCCCCATAGTCTGCGATAAGAGACCGATAAGGCGGTCAACCGATGATATGGTGACAATCATCGTGCCTCGCTGCTCCTGAAGATATGCGTATTGCTCCGCCGCGCCAGATTGGTCGCCTTTCTGCACGGCCAACAAGGCCAATCCGGTTTTGGCGTTCATGGCATCACGAGGGGTAATAATCTGTGCTGAGAGAACCTCCTCTGCGGCTTCCTGGGCTATTTCCAACCGGTCAGGGACACCGGTGATGCGGGCTATTGCGGCTATCACCATAGACACGTTTCCAGACGCTAACGATCGGCTTGACCCGGCCTCGCGCATCAGCCGCTCCAGGTAGATCTCTCCTTGGGCGGACTCCCCAGTCTCATACTCCAGCATAATTCGGGCCAGTAGGAGTACCGGACTTATCGTCGACGGTCCCAGGCCCCGGTCGCTATATTCACGGACTGCTTTCCAGTCGCCCTCAAGGAACGCCAGTGATGCGAGATGGCCAAGTCTGAACCCTAAGCCCCGCGGGGTGTTCCGCCTCTCAACCAAATCCCGCAGGGCCAAAGCGTGGGGGCGGGCCGCGTCAAGGTCACCCATATGTAGCAGACTCGACACGATCCAGGCGCGAGACTGCTTTTCGGAAAGGACGTTTTCATCACTGATGCCCAGTTCGATGGCCCGCAGGCCATGGTCTAGACTCTCTTGCCAGCGGAGGTGTTGCCCGCTCACAACAGCGGCATAGTATTGGGTCTGCGCCTCCAAAGGCGGGTCTCCCTCACGCCTGGCGATGGCTATCGCCTGCTCCAGGGCCTGTTCAGCGCCTTCCAGGTCACCCTCCGCAGACCCAAGGATCATACCGTGGCGCGAAAGAAGGCGCCCCGCCTCGTGGGAATCGGCCGGGACCAGAGCAAGAGCACGAGCAATAAGTCGAGCGATCCCTGGGATCTGATAAGGCGAGGGGGCAATTGGAAACTCCGCGGCAGCCACCGCTAAGGCAACATTCCCCGCGTCAGCGTAAAACTCGAAGGCGCGGCTTAGAAGGGCGAACGCATCCACAAGCTGTTGCACTTCGACCGTGGCGGACTGGGCCCGCGCCAGGCCGAACAGCAGGGCCGCGGCCTCATCATCCGAAGCCGCCTCCGTTCCGGACAGGGTTATATCCCGCGCAACCAAGCCTCTTTCAAAATGAGCAAGCGAATCTTCGTAGGCGTAGGAGGCCAGCGCCCGCTCTCCAGCCACCAGGGAGTAGCGCGCCAGCTTATCTGTACCAGTGATCGTTGCGGCCGCGGCGAAGTGGTGGGCCAACTCGGCGGCGTGGGCCTCGGCGTCGTCCCCGTACAGCTGTTCGAGTCCCTCGGCGATCCTCGCATGCAGCCGTACCCGCCGGGTGATGGATAGCTCTTCTGCCAGCGTCTCCTGGATCAGGGCGTGGGTGAATTGGTAGCGGCCGACGGATTGGGGCAACTCCTCGATCACCCTAGCGGCAAGGGCCTCCTCCAGAACCTCAAACAGCCGGTCGCCGGAGGCATCTTCCGTAAGGGTTTTCAACTGGTCTGAGGTAAACTCACGCCCAAGAATCGAGGCGGTGGTCAACGTCTCATTGCAGCGTTGGGAAAGCCGGTTAAGACGCCGGCCAATGACCTCTCGCACGCCTTCTGGGATGCGTACGGTCCAGGAATCTGTCTCCCGGACTTTATCGGCGCCAAGTTCACCTTCTTGCACCAGAAGGCGCACGACCTCGGTTACGAACAATGGGTTTCCTTCAGTTTGGGTGTACACGGAAGAAACCAACCCCGATGGCGGTGCAACCCCAGCGGCCATTTCGATGAACCGTCCCACGTCCTCTTGGGTCAACCCCCGCAAAAGCACCCGCTGGAATAGGCGCTCTCGAGTCAACTCACCAAGGGCTTCGGCCAGGGGATGTTGGCGTGACAACTCCATGTCGCGGTAGGTGCCGATGATCAATAGGCGAGCGCCGCCTAACTCGCGAGCTATGAATTGGAGCAACATCAACGAAGGCTGGTCGGCCCAGTGAAGGTCGTCCAAAACCAGCACCAGGGGCCGGCGTTGGGAAGCTGTCCTCAAGAAAGTCGTGATGGAGTCGAACAGCCGGAACCGGGCTTGCTCCGGCTCCAGTTGGGAAGGCGCTCTCAGCCCCGGCAGCCGCTCCCTTACGTCGGATACGATCTCGGCGATGTCCTCGGCCCCTGCGCCCATCTCGGAACGAAGCTCCTCGGGCTCCTTTTCTCTCACGTAGGACCGGATGGCCTGCACCCAGGGCCAGTAGGGCGGGGCGCCCTGCTCTTCGTAGCAACGGCCCCACAGCACCTGTGCGCCTCTCAATCCGGCGTAGGTGGCCAACTCTTGGGCGGTGCGGCTTTTGCCGATGCCCGGCTCACCCACCAGCATCAGCAACCGTCCGCGGCCGGACAAAGCGTCTTCCAATCCCGCTTTCAGGTCCCCCATCTCTTGTTGCCGACCCACGAAAACACCGCTGGCCAGGCTGTCCAACGAGTGTTCCTCGCCGGCAGGGGCGGGTTTTGAATCCGCCCCTGCGTCAACCGCCAAATCAACCGCTTCCAAAGCAGCCAACACATCCGACGCCGACTCAGGCCGTTCCGCCGGGTCTTTGGCCAGCAACCGCAAGATCAGCGCTTCCAATTGCCTGGGACAGTCCGGCCGGTGCCACGCAGGGGCCACCGGCGGCGTGTTGATATGTTGGCCGATTATCGCCACGGAATCGTCGCCCAAAAAGGGCGGTCTGCCGGTGACCATCTCGTAGAGCATGGCCCCCAGGGAGTAAAGGTCGGACTTGGGGGTCACCTCGCCGCCCATGGCCTGCTCCGGCGGCATGTAGGAGACGGTGCCCACCATCATGCCCTCGGTGGTAAGGCGGGAACGGTCCAGGGCTACGGCCAGGCCGAAGTCGCCTATCTTGGCTACACCATCCGAGGTCAGCCACACGTTTCCCGGCTTCAAGTCCCGGTGGACGATGCCTCGGCTGTGGGCGAATTCCAGACCCCGGCAGGTCTCAACA
>JADFPM010000162.1 GCA_022562335.1 Chloroflexota bacterium | reverse complement strand
GCCGTTGCCATAGAACCCTCCTGTTCAACCTTGATATTTGATCGATACTGGGCCGCGATCTCGGTATCGGCCCGGTTGGGTAAACTGATTTAGCCGGCCGGGTTATTTCGCGGGTTGCCGGGGCCGTTTTGCGAAGATGATGCCATCCCGGCCCACGTATCTTTCCCGCATGTCCTCGAATGCCTTCAATTTTTCCGGCTGTAGCTCGGTGCGCTTCTGGTTCTCGTCCAAGTACGGGTTGGGGAAATAACTGCGCAGGAGCGTTTCTTCCTTTTCGTTGGAGAACCGGACGTAGTATGAGATAAGGTCCTCGTGGCTCTCCGCTTCCACGAACTGTATCCCGGTCACGGTATCGATCCCCAGGTGGAAGTGCCAGTTGTCCGCCTCGACGGTAACCCAGCCGTTGGAGAACTCGGGCTTTTTTATTCCCTTGGAGTCGTTCTCGCTCACCACTTCACCACCCCCCACGACCCACATCATATTATCATCTTTGGCTAGTTCTGTAACAAGTTCCAAAGCTATTTCCACAGACCGGCTCCTTCGGTGAGGATACAACCTGGAGGATACAACCTGTTATTTGCACATTCGGAATCATGGCTGGCCGGCCTCTTGGCGGGCTTCCAGATCGGCCTCCAGTTCCAGGTAGAGTTCCTCCAGCTTTTGTTTCATGTCCGGCGGCGGTGATTCCCAGAGACCCCTTTGGATGGCCTCCAAAAGCCGTTCAACCACGCTTTTCAACGCCCATGGATTGCTCTCCTGGAAGAACCGGCGGGTATCGGGGTCGAACACGTAGGACTCGGTGACGCCCTCGTACATCCAGTCTTCCACCACCTGGGCGGTGGCGTCGTAGCCGAACATGTAGTCCACCGTGGCGGCCAGCTCGAAGGCCCCTTTGTAGCCGTGCCGTTTCATGGAAGAGACCCATTTGGGGTTGACCACCCTGGTGCGAAAAACCCGGCGGGCCTCGTCCTGGAGGTCCCTGACCTTGGACCGCGAAGGATCTGAACTGTCTCCAAAGAATTGGCGGGGGTTGCGGCCCGTCAAAGCCCGGACGGTGGCAATCATGCCGCCATGGTACTGCATATAGTCATCGCTGTCGAAGATATCGTGCTCGCGATTATCCTGATTTTTGGCGGCGACCTCGATCTGGCTGAACCGGCGGCGGAATTCCTGCCGGGCGTGGACACCGTGTTCCTTTTGGGTATAGGCGTAGCCTCCCCAGGCGGCATACACCTCGGCCAAGTCGTTCACGGTCTCCCAGTTGCGCTCTTCCAACACCTGAAGGATGCCCGCGCCATAGGTCCCCGGCTTGCTGCCAAATATCCGGTATAAGGAAGCGGCTTTAGAACCCTCACCCTGGTCTGACGACCCTCCCTCTCCCTCAGGGAGAGGGACCGAGGGTGAGGGCGTTCCAGCCATATCCTGGTTCAGGTGTTTGGCCACCAGGTTGTCTTCGGGAGCTTCATCCAATGAGGCAACCAATTCTATCCCTTGGTCCAACAGGTTTATCAGGTTGGGGAAGGCGTCGCGGAAAAAGCCGCTGATGCGGACCGTGACGTCGATGCGGGGCCGGCCCAATTCCTCCAGGGGGATGACCTCCAGCCCCACCACCCGCCGGCTTTCCTGCTGCCAAACCGGGCGCACCCCGAGAAGCGCCAGGATCTGGGCTATGTCGTCGCCATGGGTGCGCATGGCGGAGGTGCCCCAGACCACCAGCCCCACCATCTCAGGATATGATCCTTCCTCGGTGAGGTATTTCTCCAATAGAGCGTCCGCCAGGGCCTTGCCCGTTTCCCATGCCGCGGGGGACGGTATGGTCTTGGGGTCGACCGAGTAGAAGTTGCGGCCCGTGGGGAGGATGCCGGCCATGCCCCGGGTGGGCGCGCCGCTGGGGCCGGGCGGCACGAACCGGCCTGCCAGCCCCTTTAGCAGATTTCCGATCTCGTCGGGGGTTTTCAGCAATGCCGGATACAGGGTCTGGGCGGTGTAGCCCAACACCGATTCGGTGGCGGCGTCGCCCTTGCCCAAGAGCAGGCGGACGACGTTTGGGACTTCTTCGGGGCGGAAGTCACGGTCCAACAGTTCTTGGAACGCCAGGTGGGCCAAGGTTTCCAACCGCTCCAGCAGGTCTCCGTTGGTACGGGCCGGTGTTTCCAGGTCCAACCGGGCCAAAACCTCCGGCGCGGCGGTGGATAAAGGCGCCCCCAACTCATCGTTGATCTCGTCGTAATCGAGTCCCAGTGCCTCGGCCAACGACCGCCTAAGGCTGGGGACCTGGCTGGAATTGGGCAGGCGGGTCAAAGAGCATAACAACCCGATGAGTTGCTCGCCCTGGGGAGTTTGGCCCAGGGTGTGGAGCCCGTCTTTGATCTGGGCGTCTTTCAACTCGCAAAGATAACCGTCGATCTCCAGTATGAACCCACCGAAGTCCTCGGGTTGGTCGTAGATGCCCAGGTCCCGGTTGAGCTCGGCTTCCTGGGTCAATTCCCAGATCTGCTTTTCCAGTATGGGCAGCTTGCTGGGGTCCAGGGTCTGGCACTGGTAATGCTCGTCCATCAACTGTTCCAGCCGGGCGATCTCGCCGTAACTGTCGGCCGAGGTCATGGGCGGGATCAGATGGTCGACGACGGTGGCGTGGCTGCGCCGTTTTGCCTGGGCGCCCTCGCCGGGATTGTTGATGATGAACGGGTAGAACAGCGGCAGGTCGCCCAGGGCCACCTCTGGGTAGCAGGACTCGGAAAGACCTATCCCCTTGCCCGGAAGCCATTCCAGCGTGCCGTGTTTGCCCACGTGGATCATGGCGTCGGCTTTGAATATCTTGCGTATCCAGTGGTAGTAGGCGATGTAATGGTGGGTGGGCGTGAGATCGGGGCTGTGGTAGACGGCAATGGGGTTTTCGCCGAATCCCCGGGGCGGCTGGACCCCCACGAATATGTTCCCCAGTTGAATACCGGCGATGGCCACGCTGCCGTTGGAGCGGTACACCTGCCCCGGAGGGTCGCCCCAAGCCTCTTGAAGCTCCTGTTTCACCTTGGTGGGAAAACCCTGGAACCACTTGGCGTATTCCTGGCTGGAGACGTGCCCCACCGCCAGGCGGAGCTGCTCCTCCGTAAGGGTGTCCACGTCGTTGCTGCATCGCTCTATGATCTGGTGCACCAAAGCATCGGCGCTTTCGGGTATGTCTTCCACCCGGTAACCGGCGTCTTTCATGGCGTGGAGAAGGTGTATCACCGAAGCGGGGGTGTCCAGGCCGACGGCGTTGCCGATCCGGGCGTCCTTGGTGGGATAGTTGCTCAGGATTATCGCGATGTGCTTTTCGGCATTGGATTTCAGGCGCAACGACGCCCACTTGACGGCCAGCCGGGCCACCAGGTCCACCCGGTCTTTTCTGGGGGCGTATCGCTGCAACCTGGCGTTCAAACGGCCGTTGCGGGACGTTTGGGTTTCCTCTTTGAAGGAGATGGGGACCGAGATTATGCGGCCGTCGAATTCTGGCAGTGCCACGTTCATGGCCGTGTCGATGGGGCCAAGACCCAGGGAGCTTTCCAGCCAATCGGCTTCCGTGCCGGTGCTGATTATGGCCTGGATCATGGGCACGTCCAATTGTTGGAGGTAATCCACCGGCCATCCCGAGGCATAGGTGGGTCCGCCGAACTCGGGTTCGCTGTTAAGGTCGCTCATGGACATGGCCATGGTGTTGATGATGCAATCAACCCTGGGAAGACCATCGGCGCCGGTCAATATTTGGGTGAATGTACGGTTGGGCTCGCTTTCTTCTTCGGGGTTGTGCTTCAGGCTGTAGCTGAACACCGGCAAAACGTTGGCGCCCAATCCCTCCAGGCTGCGGATCAATGCGTCGATGGCTTGGAGATTGCCGCTCATCCAATGGGCCCGGTAAAAAAGCACCCCCACGGATGGAGCTCCGGGCTTGAAATGGTCCTTGACGTAGGCGTCGGCATCGATCGGTCCCCCATTTACGATGTCGGCGGCGAGATCGGGATGGTACACGCCCTCCCAGGGCAGGGGGGCCGGGGCGTCGTGGCCATAATCGGTGCCGAGGTAGGAGTCGCTGAGGAACAGAAACAGGTTGGCCATGTTCTGAATGCCGCCGCGCATCAGGTACGAGAAAACCGTGTCCACCTCCGCCGGCGGCACCGAACAGGCCGCGACCAGGTCCTGGTCCCATTCTTCGTGCCCGGGGCAGGCGATGAGCGGCACCCCCCGGGCCCGGCAAAGGTTGACCAGCGGGTCGAATAGATCGGGCATTGCCTGTTTCCCGCCCAGCAGCCGCAACAGGACCACGCCGGCGGTGGACGCCGAAGCGAGGACCGCCTTTTGGGATTCCTGGCTGGTTACAAAAACCGGATTGTAGGCGGCGACCCTGGCGAACCCCTTGGGCAGATCGGCCAGCGCCCGGTCGGCAGCCAGGATGTCGGTGTCCGCGGTGGAGACGAAAAGGATCGTTTTACGTTTGGCCGGCATCTTTTAGATCACACTCATCAGATGACGCCTTGGGCGTCGGCTTCCCGGCCCGCGTGAAGCTCGGGTACGGGGAAAACCAAGATGGTCAGATCGCTGAATTCCTGGGACAGGGCGGCGCATTCCTCCAGGCTGCCTTGCCATTCCGCTTCGCCCTCCAGGCTAAGCCTTTGGTAGATCGTCAACGGGCGGGAACCGGGGATGCCCTCATCGACCAATCGGGACGCTATCGTGGCGGGCATCAGGTCGAATGGCCTTGGCAACAGGATGACGTGGCGCTTATTCTCATTAAGGTAATGCACCAGTTCCAGCATGTCGGAAACAGGCTCCTTTCGCTGGTGCAGGGTGATGAACACCACGTCTTCCAATGAGATGCCCGCTCGGGCGCAGGCCATTTGCACCGAGCTGATGCCAGGTATCAACTCTATCCGGTCCACCCGGCGCTTGACCCGCAGCAGCAACTCCCTGGCGGACACGTTCAGGTCGCCCCAACAGCAGACAACGCAGTCCTTGCCCAGGGCCGCCTGCTGGCCGGCATATTCCAGGACCTCTTCCTGGTCCCGGTAAGCCATGGGCCGCACCTCGGCGTTTCCCAGCCACGGCGTCACCACGTCCAGCACGGTTTTGAATCCCACCACCAGATCGGCCTTCTGCAGGGCCTGCTGGCCCCGCAAGGTGAGCATCTGAGCGTCTCCCGGTCCAACGCCCACTATGGTCATGTATGTTTCTTTAGTGTTTCTGGTCATGATTGGCCAGGTTCAAAGCGCCTCAAAATTTTTCTCAGAGCAGTCTATCCAAAATCCGCCATCTTTCGGCAAGCTCAGGGCGAACGGGCCGGAAGGACACCCTCCGTTCTTGGTGAGCCCTTCGTCCTTCCGCGGAAGGATCAGGACAGGCTTGTCTACCCATTTTTCCATGGGGCAAAAAAAACCCCGGCTCTAGCAACGCCGGGGGGTCATAGTATCCAAATGCTTGGTCAGCATAGCGTCGGTGGCCCAACGGGCACACGTCGCATTCGGAACCTTTCTGTTCAGCGCAGACTAGAGCTCCGCCTTCCCGGGCAGGATTCCTGGCTCACGGGATGAATCATGGTCTGGGACTTGCTGGGGGTTTCCGTTGGCATGCCCAGATTTTAAGAGACATCCACCCCGTACACAGTGGCGCAACCGCGGCGGATTCGCACCGCCTTCCCCAATTTAAGCCTGATGGGCGCCTCGGGAGGACAATCGATTTTTAAGGTGGCGGTCCGGGATGTACCCTGAAACCAAGTTCTGAATCCCGGCGCCAAATCACTGTAAACCGGCGCCACATGTATGTCAACACGGAACGCCGGATGCTGCTTCATCGCCTGACCGCTCGGCATGCCCGTTAGATTGCCGGACCAACATGAAAACGGCCGCCCGAGGGAAGCACCCAACCGCCAGGTCAAAAGACGGCCTGTTGCGCGGCCATTTCCGTATGTGGCCGAGCCGTATTTTAGTTGACACACGAGCCCGGCATTGTTAAAGTAATAAACGTTGTCTTTTGACCAACGAGGTATAAGTGTGCCCACAGTCAACCAATTAGTCCGAAAAGGCCGAACCCCGGTCCATAAAAAGACCAAGGCTCCGGCGTTGCATTACGTGCAGAACTCTTTGAAGAACCGGGTGACCTACGGTCCCGGGTGCCCCCAACGGCGGGGCGTGTGCATTCAGGTGCGCACCATGA
>JADFPM010000161.1 GCA_022562335.1 Chloroflexota bacterium | reverse complement strand
CCGCGCCCGGCGGAGTGAACGCTCCGCCGGGCGTTTACTTTTTGGCTACCCGGGGCGAAGAGAATCCGGCGCAGGAGATACGACAGCAGGAGGAGAAGCTTGTCGTCCCGTCAGAGTATCCCGAAGCAGTGCGAATAGCTTTTTCTGGGCCTTGCTTGCCGCCAGGGTATTCATGTCTCGCGCCTTGACCCAGCGGTGCGCCACGTGCCGCGGACGCCGGATGCGTCCCGGCGTCGGACTCTCGGCGCGATAGAGGCGCGTCCGGATGCGGTGATGGGTGAACGTCGATTCGGTCCGGCCGATGGGCGCGAACGATGCGGCCTCGAGGCCGGTCAGCTCGGCGAGAACGCGTTCGGGGGTGAGGTCGCGTTTGCCGACCTCGCGCGTGTCCATTCGAGGGAGTTCCCACATCCGTGAGAAGGATCCGCCGTCGCCCCGCTGGAGGAGGAGAAGGACGCCACGCCGGATGACGGCGACGACGACTTCATCGACGTGTTTGGTTCGGGGTTGCGGCCGGGGCTCGGGAAAGCTCTCGACCTTTCCGAGTTCGCGGGCCGCACAGTAACGGCGCAGTGGACAGACGGGGCATCGGGGCTCGCGCGGGGTGCAGAGGGTCGCGCCGAGCTCCATCATCGCCTGGTTCCAATCGCCGGGGCGGCGCCGGTCGAGAAGGGCCGACGCGAGGTCCGCGAGCCTTGGATGTCCCTCGCGGCTCGATACGGCAAAGAGACGAGCGGTGACGCGGCGGACGTTGCCGTCGACGGCGGCAAAGGGGAGGCGGAGGGCAATGGAACCGACGGCGGCGGCCGTGTAGTCGCCGAAGCCGGGCAGCGCGCGCAGTTGTTCCATTTCTTTGGGGAGCCGGCCTCGATGTTCGTCGACGATCGCATCGGCGGCGCGCTTGAGCGACCGCGCGCGGCGGTAATAGCCGAGGCCCGACCATGCGGCCAGGACTTCTTCTTCGGTAGGGATATGTTTCGTGGTCATGGTGTTCTCCTATAGCCCTTTCATTTCTTCGATCGAGCCGTCCACGTACAGGATTTGGAGGGCGGTCAAGACACTTTGCGCTATCTGGGCAGCCTGGTTTTCGTCCCTGCCCTGGACCAATCCGGCCAACAGGTCCGCCACCGGGGTCACGCCGTCGATCTGGGAGACCAGCATGGCCACCAAGGGGCTGCAGGGAGTGCTTTGACCGTTTCCGGAAGACCCGCCGCCCGAGGTGATCACCTGGCCCCACACGAATTCCCCTTCGCCCAAAACCGGTTGCCGTTCGATGGATACTTCCGGTGACAGACAGGGCACCGCTTGATAGATCGCGGGCTCTTTCCCGTCCGTTTGGTCCAGGGCGGCTTCCAGTTTGGCCCGGCGGAAGGCCCGCTCATCCTCCACGGCCTTGACGCTGTGGGAGAACCCTTCCGGCGCCTGGCCCTGTTCCAGGACGACCCTTTCGTAGCCCCTGGGAGGTTGCCCGGCCACCGCTTGGATGAAGGCGTGCCGGGGCGAGAAAGTCTCATCGCCGCCCAATAAACGCCGGGCTTCCCAGAAATAGGAGTCGGCGTTGAGGTTGGACGTATAGAACAGGCGGGCCATCTCCCTGAAATGCCGGTATTCTTGCAGGTAAAGCTCCTCATAAACGCGCCCCGCCGGTTTGGCGATATCAGATCCTTTGAGCGTCGTGGCTGCCAGAGCGGCGGCCATGACACCGCCCATCAGGGCCAGGTGGACGCCCGAAGAGAACAGCGGGTCCACGAAGCAGGCGGCGTCGCCCACCAGTATGTGGCCGTCGCCAACCATGGGTTCGCAGGTGTAAGACCAGTCCTTGACCACAAATGGTCCTTCGGTGAGCCTGGCGTTTCGCAACATCTCGGCGGTATGGGGGGCTTGGGAGATCTGGCGGGTCAAGAACCCCTCCAGGCCGAATTCTTGGATCCCTTGCTGCCCCGTCTTGCTGTCCACCACCACGCCCACCCCGGTCTGCCCGGTGTGCAGGGGGATATTCCAGAACCAGCCGTTCGAATACGATTCTATAAATATGTTGGTCTCGTCGGGCTGTGGCAGCCGTTGAGCGCCTTCGAAATAAGCATAGACCGCCAGGTTTTGGAAAAAGGGATCATACCGGCGCAGGTTCAGGGTGCGCCCCAAGATACCGCCCTGTCCACTGGCGTCAACCACCAACGAGCAATGGGCCGATCCGGCCGTGCCGTCATCGGAGACATAACCCACACCCGTGGTTTTTCCACCGTTGGAGTGAATCTCCACCACCCGGCAGCCTTCGCGGACATCCACGCCGTTGGCCCGGCTGTTTTCCAGCAGCAGTTGGTCGAATTCGGGCCGCGAGACCTGGAAAGAAGAAGGGTATTGGCGGCTGGTCTCCCGGAAGTACCAGCTCCACGGGGTGGAGTCCTTTCCCCATACCATGGTGGCCCCGTACTTGGGCAGGAACCCGGCTTTCTCCATGGCCGGCATGACGCCCAACTCCTCCAGCACGGGCATGCTGGCGGGCAGCAGGGACTCGCCCACGTGATGGCGGGGAAACCGGTCGCGCTCCAGCAGCAGCACCCGGACGCCCTTGCGGGCCAGCATGGTGGCCGTCGTGCTTCCGGCGGGGCCGCCGCCGATGACGACGACGTCGGGCGTTTGGTCAAGTTGGGTCAATGGTCAGAAACCTATCGCCTCTCGTGGACTAGTGGCTCGCTGGCCACCGTCACGCGATAAAGAAGCTTTAATCTCGGAGGATCACATACCGGACGCCAGGTTTTATCGGAGGTCCCCAATCGGGCGGGGAGCCCGAAGAAGACAAAATGTTGTGTGACGTCTGGTGCAACCAGGTGTTCGGAATTGGTGCTACAAACGGCTTCTCCAGTACCCAGGTCTTCGTTTGGCATGTGCAACCGCCACTACGATGACCCTGGTTTGAGTTCTGTAATAGATGACGCGATACGGATAGCGGCGAAGTGCACAACATTGGCAACCGGCATAGGTCCCCGGATAGTGGCCGGGGTCTGCAGTAATCAGGTCAATGGCCGCATCAACCTCGGACGCAAATCCAATCGCCGCGCCAAGACTTTGATGGGCGTACCAATCAAAAGCATCATCGAATTCTGCACGTGCGGCAACATCGAATTCAACCGATGTTTCCATGACCGATCCTGGCCAGAGCCTCCTTGCGGATAGTGGTCCAGGGCACCGTTGCCGCGTCGCCTGCTTCAATTTCGGCCACACGCCGTTCCAACTCAGCCGCCCAGTCTTCGTGAAGGGGAATATCAGCGTCAGGTGGAACTAGGTCCCACAACGCATCAATCAAGCGAAGCTGGTCTTTGGCTGAAAGTTGTCGTGCCTCGCTGAGTACGGAATTGAAGTCAACCATGCGTGTTTCCCTCTTCCACAATCACTGAACCCTGCATTTACATCTAAATCTTGCCGGAGGCCGGACCTATGGGTCAGAATATAAGGCTACAACCTAGTCGGCTGACGTACTGCCTCGCCGCTCTCAAGCCCCTCGGTCGACACGCGCAGGGCAAGCGCTGGCACCCTGCATTTGGCATCCTCTGGATTTGCACCGTAGGTCATGACCCCTGGAAGGTCTATAACCTCTGCCATACATCGGCCGTCTTCTTCCTGTTCGATTTCAATCTTAAAATTCTATAAGCGTCCCACCATCCAGCAATGCCTTATCGTATTCTAATCCCTGATTGTTGATCAGGAGACCCAGTTCCAAGGACCTATTAGCTCTTCGGGTGAGTGGCTGTGAGCTTCTCAGGCGCCAGGCCAAAATTTGGTGCAAAGATGCCGTGACTGCTTTTTAGCGGGTTGGGATTAGGCCGACGATGTCCCGTTCGAGTCTTCCGTGACCGTTTCCCCGGTGGCCGGGTCCACCTCGAAGGGGCCGGGCAGTTCCAGGTCCTTGGCTATCTCGCGCACCGCCGGAATGACCTCCTCGCCCATGAGGCGCAGGCTGCGCATGGCGTCGTCGTGGGTCATGGCCCCGTCGCCGTCCCAGAAGAAGATGCTTCCGGGGCGCAGGTATTCCAATACGTGGCGTATCTTGGGGATCACCGTCTTGGGCGTGCCGCAGATGATGGTGTAGTCTTCGATCTGCTTTTCGTAGGGGCGGCCCAAAACCCCGGCGACGCCGCCTCCACCACCCCGGTTGGCGGTGGCCACGGCCTGGGTGGGCAACACCCTGCGGCGCGACGTCAGGCCCGGCAGGTTGACCAGGGCCGGGTTCACCGTGCCTTCGTTGCCCGCCAGGAAGGGGTTGCTGGGGCCTTGAATGTATTTCCGGCCCGTCGCCTCGGCCAGCTCTTCGGTCTCGTCCACGTGCACTTTCCACAGATACCCCAGGTTCTGGGGGCCGGATTGGTATCCTTGCTCGGCCGCCGTGTCGTGGTAGATCTGGAAGGCCTGTCTGGTGGGTTCCATCTCGGTGGCCAGCATGATGTATGGGATGCGTTTTTCGGCCGCCCACACCAGGGAATCCCGGCTGATCACCCCGGGCAGCCAGATGGGCGGGTGGGGCTTCTGGTAGGGCATCACCCACGGGTTTACGTGGCGGTAGTGGTAGTGTTTGCCTTCCCACCGGAATGGGCCGGGCTCGGTCCAGGCCTTGATGATGAAATCGTGGGCCTCTTGGAACCGCTCCCAGTTATGGTGGGGCTCTATGTTGTGGGCCACGCTCTCCCGGCCGGTGCCGCGGACCCAACCGGAAACCAGCCGTCCCCGGGAGATCACGTCGATCATGGCAAGCTGTTCCACCAGCCACAATGGATCGTCCCAAAGGGGCAGGATGTTGCCCAGCAGGACTATCTTGGCCCTCTTGGTGATGCGGGCCAGGATCGAGGCTTCCACGTTCATAGCCCCGCCCATGCAGAACGGGGTGCTGTGGTGCTCATTGAGCATCAAACCGTCGAACCCCATCTCCTCGGCGTAGATCTTTTCGTCCAGGAACCGGTTGTAAAGATCGGCGGCCAAATGGGCGTCGTAGATGCCATTGCTGACCGTCAAGTCCATGATTGGCTTCCCGGTGGCGCCAAAGAAGCCCGATGCCTCGTCTTGGTAGGGCCGCTCGGTGAAATACCCGATAAACATTTACCTTCCCTCCTGCCGGACAACCCGCGTATTTATCACATGGGATCCGCGCCCGCGAACCTGATGCACGAAAACCGCCGGCACGCGGGAATCATAGCATTGGTACGGCGGCGGGTGCGTAAGCCGCTGTACCCAGGGCTGCGCTCCACGCTAACCTGCGGCCAGAAACTGGCGGACCAGGGTGACGAATTCCTCGGGTTTTTCCACCTCGGGCCGGTGGCCGCAGTCGTCGATGACCGACAATCGTGAACCGGGTATGGACTGCTGATACATCTCTCCAGCGTTGAGGGGGACAATGCCGTCCTGCCTGCCCCAGATGATGAGGGATGGCAGGCTTTTCAACCGGTGCAGCAGGTGAGGTAGAGGAGGATAGTGCATATAAGGCTTCCAGCTCAACCGGCAGGACTCCTCCCGGGCCACCTCCCAGGCTTCCACCTGTTCCGGGGTGGGTTCGTCGGGGCAGATCTGCTGGAACTCGGCGGTTTTGGCCGGGTCCAAGACGGAGTTGGTTATGAACTCCTTGGCCACCACCAGGAACATGTCGAATATCTCGCCCTCGGTGGGCTTGATCCCGGCCGGTCCCACCAGGACCAGCTTCTTGAACCGGCCAGGGTTCATGACGGCCATCTCGGCGGCCAACCAGCCACCCAGAGAGAAACCCATCAAGTTCATTTGGTCCAAGCCCAGGTCGTCCAATACCTCCAGGTACCAGCCCGCCAGGTCCCTCATGTTCATTATCCAATCGAGCCTATCGGTTTCCCCGAATCCGGCGTGAGAAGGGATATAGAGGGTGTGGTTCTTAGCCAGTTCTTCGTGGTAGCGGAGCCATCCATGATGGCCCATCTCGTCGTGCAGGACCAGCAAAGGGCCGCCTGAGCCCCCCTTTACCATTTGAACCTTGGTCCCTGCCAACTCTAATATCTCTTCGGTCCAGGTGCCGGACGTCGTGGTCATCGTGGTAGATCCTCCCTGCGGGCATCCCAAGGCGGCTTGACGAAGCCACCGTGCCCCCACGTGCCTTAGGATAGCTCAAGAGGCAGCGTGACGCCAGTGGAGCCGTCAGCATCGATGGCCACCGCAAGAGCATCACACCAAAACGGGCAACGCGTAACGGG
>JADFPM010000160.1 GCA_022562335.1 Chloroflexota bacterium | reverse complement strand
TTCCTGGATGAGATCCACACCATGGTGGGGGCCGGAGCGGCCGAGGGCGGTCTCGACGCCAGCAATCTGCTCAAGCCGGCGCTGGCCCGGGGTGAGCTACAGTGCGTGGGCGCCACCACCACCGATGAATACCGAAAGTACATCGAGAAGGACTCGGCCCTGGAACGGCGTTTCCAGCCGATCTACCTGGAAGAGCCGACGGTGGAAGAAACGGTGGAGATCCTCAAGGTATTGCGGCCCCGTTACGAGGCGCACCACAAGGTGGACATTGACGATTCCGCCTTGGTGGCGGCTGCCCGTCTCAGCGACCGCTACATCTCCGACCGGCACCTGCCCGACAAGGCGGTGGATTTCATCGACGAAGCCGCCAGCAAGCTCAGGATAGACGCCCAATCATTGCCCACCCACTTGAAAGAGATGGAGGGCAAGATCCGGCGGCTGTCCGATCAGGAGGAGGCGGCATCCCAGCGTTCAGAATATGAACGAGCCGCTGATCTGCGCACCGAGCGCCTGCGGCTGGAGGGCGAATACCAGGAGGAAAAGCTCCCATTCCAAGCCAACCGCCGGGAAGATATGGTGGTGGTTGAGAAAGACATCGCCGAGCTGGTCTCCAAGTGGACCGGCATCCCCACCGGGCGTTTGCTGGAGGGCGAAGGAGAACGCCTGGTCCACATGGAAGAAGACCTGCACCAGAGGGTCATCGGCCAGGAAGAGGCGGTCACCGTGGTGTCCGAAGCGATTCGCCGCTCCCGCTCCGGCCTCAGCGACCCCCGGAGGCCCATCGGCAGCTTCATCTTCCTGGGCCCCACCGGTGTGGGCAAGACGGAGCTGGCCAAGGCCCTGGCCCAGTTCCTATTCGACGACGAGAACAATATGGTGCGCATCGACATGTCGGAATACATGGAGAAGCACACCGTATCGCGCCTCATCGGCGCCCCTCCGGGGTACGTGGGGTACGACGAAGGAGGCCAGTTGACCGAGGCGGTGCGCCGCCGTCCCTACCGGGTGGTGTTGTTCGACGAGATCGAAAAGGCCCACCCCGACGTCTTCAGCATCCTGTTGCAGATAATGGACGACGGGCGCCTTACCGACGGCCATGGCCGCACCGTGGACTTCCGAAACACGGTGATCATCATGACCAGCAACCTGGGTACCGGAGACATCGCCCGCCAGCCCTTCGGCTTCCGCACCGACGGGAACGACAAGGATGCCGACGAAGACAGGATGAGGAAGTCGGTCAATGACGCCCTGAAAAAAGCGTTCAGGCCCGAGTTCCTCAACCGCATCGACGACACCATCATATTCCACCCGCTGGACCGGGAGCAGATCGTCCAGGTGGTGGGTCTGATGGTCAAAGACGTCCAGGACCGGGTGGCGGAGCGGGGAATAACCTTCGAGCTGACCGAAGCCGCCGGAGATTGGCTGGCCAAGGAGGGCTTCGACCCCGAATACGGCGCCCGGCCCCTGCGCCGCGCCATACAGCGCTACCTGGAAAACCCCCTGTCCAAGGGACTGCTTTCCGGTGATTTCCAGGAGGGGGACCACGTGGTGGTGGACGCCGGGACAAGCGGTCTGGAGTTGGCCACCCGCTCTCCCGAGGCCCAGGAGACCCAGGTAGCCCAGACGGCGTAGCGGCAACTGTTAACCGAGCCCGTGCCCGATATAGAACACCAGACCATAGACCTGGCCGGAATCCGCGTGCACTACGTGCGGGCCGGCCAGGGGCCGGCTATCTTGCTGATCCACGGCCTGGGCAGCTCGTGGCTTACCTGGCAGCTGAATATCCAACCGCTGGTCCAAGCGGGCTACACCGTCATAGCCCTGGACCTGCCGGGACACGGCGATTCCGGCAAACCGGCGGATTTGGACTACCATCCCGCTGCCGCCGCCGAGTTGGTCCACGGTTTCTTGCACGCTCTGGATATCCCCAGGGCGCACCTGGTGGGCAATTCTGGCGGCGGGCTCGTCGCGGGCCTGGTTGCGTTGGACCACCCCGAAATGGTGGACCGGCTGGTGTTGGTATCGGCCGGGGGGCTGGGCCGGGAAGTGTCCTGGCCCCTGCGGCTGGTATCCCTGCCCCTGGCGGGCGAATTGGTCTACCGGCTGGGGTTGATCGATATATACGATATCCCCAAGAGCATCTTCTACCGTCCTCCCCCTTTCCTTGACCAGGTGTGGCCGGAGATACAGCGAACCAACGGCCGGTCCGGCGCCCGCCGGGCCGCCCTGCGGGCAATACGCTCCAGCATCAACATATTCGGCCAGAAAAGGGAACGCCTGATCCTCGCCAGCCTAAAGGACCTGAAAGCGCCTTTGATGACCATTTGGGGAGAGCAGGACCGGATCATCCCGGCGTCCCACGCCCAAGCCATTGGCGAGCGCCTTCCGGATAGCCTGGTGCACACGATCCCTGAATGCGGCCACTGGCCGCAGATGGAGCATGCCGAAAGATTCAACGGCCTGTTGATCCAGTTTCTCGGTGACGGCAAGCCATCGCTTTGTTGAGATTCATCGGTCGAGCCGCGGCCTGGGCCGGCGGCCTAAACCGGGGCCGCCGGGATAACCTGTTGCGGTTGGCGATATTTCTGGCGGTTCTCGCGGTGGCGGCAACCGCCGTACTATTGCAGCAAAACATCACTTTCACCCAGGCGGGCTATGCCGGGGTGGCCTTGACCGCCCTGGTGGCCAGCGGCGGGCTGGTGATTCCCGTCCCGGCGTTGGCCACCGCGTGCGCCGTGGGAGCGTTGCTCAATCCCTGGGTGGTAGCCCTGGTGGCTGGGGTGGCTGAGGGCGTGGGCGAATTGACGGGATATTTCCTGGGCTACAGCGGCCACACCATCATGGGCCGCCGCCGCTTTTATCAACGGTTGGAAGCGTGGATGGGCCGCCGGGGCTGGCTGGTCCTGTTTCTGGTCTCCCTGGTCCCCAATCCGGTTTTCGACGTGGTGGGAGTGGCCGCCGGGGCGCTGCGTTATCCCATTTGGAGATTCTTGATTGTTGTTTGGGCCGGCAAGATAATCAAATTCGGGGCCATAGCCTACGCCTGTACCCTGGGCATCGATTGGTTCCTGGAGAATTTCTAGCCGGGCGCCGTGCTTGACTCAAGTACTGGTTAGACCCGCGCCAGCCGTGTATCCTGAGATTAAATCCCACCGATCCCCCATAGCTGAGCGCTGACGGCTGATCGCTGACAGCTAAAATCTGCGAGGTAGCAACGTGACACTTAACCAGGAACCATTTCCTTTACCCCTGACGGGACTGCGGGTGCTGGACGTGACCCATATCATCGCCGGGCCATTCTGCTCCATGATCCTGGCTGATATGGGCGCCGAGGTGATCAAGATCGAGCGGCCCGGTACGGGGGAGAGGTCCCGCATCAACACGCCGTTCATCGAAAACGACGGCGGCAAGGTCAGCGCCCGTTACCTGGGGGTGAACCGCAATAAGAAAAGCGTCTCCATGGACCTGCGCGACCCCCGGTGCAAATCGGCCTTCGAGAACATGGTGCGCGCCGGCGACGTCTTGCTGGATAACTGGGGCCCCGGCGCTCTTTCCCGGCTGGGGCTGGGCTACGACCGGCTGCGGGAGATCAACCCGGCGATAATCTACGCCAGCCTCACCGGCTACGGCGACCCCCTGGCCGGACGCGAGGGACCATATTCTTACTGGCCCGCCAACAATCCGTGCGTCCAGGGCATGGGCGGCTGGATGGAGATAACCGGCGCTTCCGGCGGACCGCCCCAGATGGTGGGCGACAATATAGGCGATTCCGTGCCCGGCGTCTGGACCGCCCTGGGGATCATGATGGCCCTGGAGTCGCGCCACAAGACGGGCCTGGGCCAGCAGGTGGACATGTCGATGTACGACTGCATGGTGGCCCACACCACCAGTTCCATGCCGCTGTACCAGTCCTCGGGTGAGGTCTCGGGACGGGCCCGGGAGAATATGTTCAGCGCCCAGCTGGTCCTGAAGGCCCAGGATGGGTACGTGGTGCTGGCCGGCGCCGGCGACGAAGAGAAGTGGGTGGCCATGTGGAAGCTGTTGGGGCGCGACGACCTGCTCAACGATCCGCGTTACTTGGGTTTGGGAATATCCGGGCAATTCTATTTCGACCACATCGTCCCCACCATCGAGGAATGGTCCCAGCACCTTTCCAAGGCGGACGTCACCCAGAAACTAACCGAGATCGGTTTTTCCATGGGTATGGTGCAAAACGTGGCCGACCTGGACAAATGCCCGCACCTGGAAGCCAGGGGCATGTTCGTGGAGACCGGCGACACCATCGGCGGCCGCTTCAGGACCGTCAACACGCCCATCCGCCTGACCGGATGCCCCGACACACCCCAGAACGCGCCTCCCCTGGTGGGAGAACACAACGTCGAGTTATTAAGCAGCATCGGCGGCGTTTCGGCGGAGGAATTGGCGCAGATGAAGGCCGACGGGGTGATTTAGGTCTGGGCAGGGCAGGCATTTGGGCGGACCCGAGTCAAGGTTGACTTACCACATTCTATGACCCATTCACGGCCATCGGGAATCGCCCTTACTCTCTCATTTGCGAGAGGTGATTATGCAAATTTGGGAAGGACGTCATGCCAGCCACGCTAGGCGATACACTTTTGTCTAACTCGCCGCACTGTTAGCCGCCCATCCGCTCCGCACGTTCCTGGACACGATCAGGAGTTCCCTCGCTGGCCGGGATAACGTTTTAGAGCCACCCTGGGTGCATCGCGGATCGGCGATTGAGATAGACTACTGCGACTTCTCCACCAATAGCCTCAATAAATGCAACTGTTATACCGGCGTGCGCGATAGCCCATACGGTCTCGTTATCAAAAAGCCCTAACTCATTTTTCTGGGGCTGACTGAGCACCCAATCCACGCGGTTTTCACGGCGCCAATCGTCATCCGCTAGTAATGCAAAAACCCCACCGACTCTTCCTTGGTCGATGGGGTCCCATGCCCGAGCAATCTCCCGGATAAACTCAGGAACTCGTACTTCACTCGATGCCAAGTTCCTCTTTGACCTCGTCCCAGGCAACCATTCGCCCAGATTTGAATGCCTCGATTCCCCTCTTCAAATCTTTCATGACCTGTGGATTCTCAGGCAAGTGTCTAATGTTTTCCTGAACAAACTCCCCAAAGTACTCAGAGAGGGCAGGCAATGACTGAAAATAGATCCTCATCTTTTGGTGGGTAATCGCGGCACCGTCCGGTGTATTTATCCAAGGTGGTTCTTCTTGAGTCTTTTCACGCAGATCCCAAGCCGAATCCTGGCCATATACCCGATGGACCTTATCCAACAAGCCTTGGGTTTCCCGGTCATACAGCGTTAAATCGAGGTCTTCCGGTGCGGGGATCGCAGCCCCCCGGTGAGACTGGTAGTTATGATATACGGTTGGCACAACCGGACCATGTTCCCAATGCACGATGTCGTCAAGAAAGAGAGGCTTTCCCAGTAAGGCGAGCGCAATGCCCTGTGCGTAATAGCACAGTTTTTGGACTTTTAGGTTACTAATCGAGCCACCGTGCTCTGCATCCTGGTTCGCCAAGAAATATCGGGCAACATCTTCGGCTCGTAACATAGCAACACCCCGTAGCCGGATTATATCATGGGCACGTATAACCAACCTTCTTAATGAAATAGCCCCCAGCTTGCTGGCTAGGATAGCTCCCACATCGCCCTGTGACACCCCGCCCTTGCCTACCCCAATAACCTGAGCAGGGGTCACCCAACGCTATGGAGAGCACACCGCCTCCGACCATATCCAGTATTTCGGAGCATTGTGGTCTCTCCCAACATCGGCTACGAGCCGAGTTTAGGACGAGGTCACCGAGGTCAGCAAGGGAAGAGTGTCACCATGCTAGCCTAGGCGGTTGAGTGTCAAAATATATCGTGACCCTCACTAAATATTGCTGAAGACCCCGGCCAACCCTCAAATTCTCCGATAATGAGGATAAGCGGTTTCCATGGTTAATGTTGGACGGTTTGATCCGGATTGTCTGGAATTTTGTAACTGCTTGTATAATGGCTCCAGCCATCTCAACGAAGGGGAAAACCACTCTTGTTCCAAGCTCCTAGAGGCACCTCGGACCTGCTGCCGGATGAGCAGCACTATTGGCGTTTCATCGAATCAAAGGCCGAGGCGCTGGCGGCGCGTTACGGGTTCCACCGCATCGACACCCCCGCCTTTGAGGACTCGAACCTCTTCATCCGGTCGGTGGGTGAAGGCACCGACATCGTGGAGAAGGA
>JADFPM010000159.1 GCA_022562335.1 Chloroflexota bacterium | reverse complement strand
GGGACATCTGGGGAGGCGTCTACCGATCGAGAGGGCCGTTTGGCTAAAAGCCGGTCACTCCCCGGCGAAGTTGGGCATCACCTTGGTGGCGAAAAGCTCCAACTGGCGCATCATGATGTTGTGGTCCACCAGCCCCGTGTTCAGCCACAGGAACAACTCGGGGAACTGTAATTCTTTATGTAAACCTCGTATCTGTTCGGTGACCTGCTCCGGCGTGCCCTGAAACACCAATCCAGGAGGGAACCCGAAGGGCACGAACCAGGTCTCAAACAGCCAGTCGAACTGCTCGCGCATCTCCTGGGCCTGCTCGGGCGTCTCACCCAGGCAAAGGGCGCCGCCCATGGCCATCCCCTGGCCATATTTCAGGTCCCGGCCCGCGCCGTTGGCCTCATCCATGTACACCTGAAACAGGGTCTTGCAAAATTCCACGTCGTCGCTGATGACCACCGGCGTGCCGCCTTCCCTGGCCCAAAAACGGGACGTGGTGGCGCTGAAGGTGAAGGGGGCGTAGACCGGGGGATGGGGCTTTTGCAACGGACGGGGACTGATGCCCAGTTCTTTCAGGCCGCCGCCGGGTTGGGCCCCTTTCCCCCATTTCAGCGTCGCCGGGATATCCCACTGGGTGTCCGGCGGCGGTATCTTCCAGAAGTGGCCGTCATAGGAAAATGTGTCTTGGGTCCATGCCAGCTTGATGATGTGCCACGCTTCTTCAAAGGCCCGGCGGTTGTCCAGGTCCCGCTGCGACTTGTCGGAACTGGTCGCGCCCACGCCCAGATTATGGCCCAGGGTGTTGACCCACCGGTCCTGGTATCCCCGGGCAAACCCGGCGTAGGCGCGGCCGCCGGTCATCTGGTCCAGCATGGCCACGTCTTCGGCCACGTTCAATGGATGGTGGGCCGGCAACACCGTGGCCAACTGTCCCACCTTTAGATTTTTGGTCTGCATGCCGACAAACATGTCCAGCAAGACCGGGTTGGTGGAAAGCTCGAAACCCTCTATGTGGAAATGGTGCTCGGTGAAGCCCAGGCCATAGAAACCCATCTCATCGGCCAGGCGCGCTTGCTCGCCGATCTCCTGAAGCATTCGCTGGTACAGGTCGTCCCGCGTGCCGGCCATGCCCTGCTCCAACTCGTGGCGCCTGCCGATGGTGGGCAGCATGAAGAGGTGAAACTTCATGATATGTTCCCTTAAATGACTCCCTGGTCTTTTAGCTGGTCCAGGTCTTCGGGGGTAACTCCCAGATAATGCTGGTAGACCAGGTCGTTGTCGTACCCCAAGGGCACGGAGCCCCTCCATATCTCCCCTGGAGTGCGGGAAAACTTCGGAATGACGCCGGTGCCCTTGACCTTCCGCCCAAGGTTGATATCTTCCCACTCGACATGTACATTTCGCATTTCGTAATGGGGGTCTTCCGCCATGTCCTTGGGGGTCATGATGGCGGAGGCCGCTATCTGAGCGGCGTTCAGCGTCTCCACCACTTCCTTTACCGTACGCTCCACCACCCAGCCGCGCAGGACCGCGTCGAATTCGATTCCCTCGGGAGATTCCACCTCGGTGCCGGCCGCCCGCCACTTTTCGTCATCAGGGTCCAAGCCGATCACCCCTAGCACACGATTGAATCCGGGACCAACGGCTGCGATATTGACCCAGCCGTCTTTGGCCTGGAAGGCGTCGTAGGGCTGAAATATCCCCGCCGCGTTCCCGTTACGCTCCCGGTTCAATCCCAACTCGTAAAAAGCGACCATGGTGCCGGCCAGGGTGTTGTGGACAGCCTCGTACTGGGCTAGGTCTATCACTTGTCCTTGCCCGGTGCGTTGGGCGCTGATATAGCCTGCCAGACTGGACCAGATGCAGAACAAAGCGGTGATGTAGTCGCCGGTCCACGGAGTGGCTTTTACCGGTGGCTCAGGATCGGGAAAGCCGGTCAGATTCATCAGTCCGCCGAAAGCCTGGCCGATGAAGTCGTAGGACGCCCTCCCCAAGTAATCGGGATGCCCGTACTGCCCGTAGCCCGATACGTGGCAGATCACCAGACGGGGATTGGCCTTGAGGACCGTCTCGTCGTCCAGTCCCCATTCCGTATAAGTGCCGGGAATGGAGCTTTCCATCCAGATGTCGCATCGCTGAACGAGGTTCAGGAAGACCTCTTTGCCCTTGGGGGCGCTCAGGTCCAAAGTCACGTGAAAGGTGTTGCGCCGGTTTTGGACCCAACCCGCGGCTACGGTTGCCCCATTCTCTCCTTGAATAGGAAACTCCAGGTTCCTCCACACCGCGTCTCCTTGAACTGGACGCTCTATTTGGATGACTTCGGCGCCCATCTCAGCGGCCATGGCGGCGGCGAATGGTTGGGCGATGATGGTCCCACTGGATAAGATGCGCACCCCCTGAAGTGGGCCGAAGGGGTTGGGTATCAGGGAAGCCATATTCTCTTGCATGCGATTCCTCCCATGGCCGTATCGAGTTCAGAGATTCGCCTAAACCCCAGTGGTCGAGTATGGTTTGCGTTTGTGCCGTGTCTCAGGCGAGCCTGTGCGGGGGGGCAGGCATCAGTATAGTGGCAATGCCGGGCAAACAGAAGGGTTTCCCGGAGGGCTGAAAACCGGCAGGAACCCCTAATATGATTCAAAGGCGCGGCGTGATTGCCGCGCCTTTCTGCTTAGACCTGCGATTCATTTCGAACACAGCGATCTCCCCAGAGATAATAAACTTCCTGAATAGTGGTCTAAACCATTATCCGATCCGAAGATTATATGAAAAGGGTGGTGAGACCGGTGCGGATCAGCAAATACCACTTGCGGCTTTTTTAGGCCACAACCCGGTACCGGGAGTTGCGGCGATCTTACCGCCCCGTGGTTTTCGGGCCGTCAGCCTTCTGGCTGGTAGTCTTGGGGATGGGACTGTTCCCGCAGCAGGTTCAGGGACCGCAGGACAGGGATATCGGAGAAGCTGAAAAGCAATGCCGGTTCTGAAGACGACCGGTTGATGTGCTCGTGATAGGCCCAGCCGGGCACGCAGAATACGTCTTTGCTTTCCCAATCCATCCGCTGACCATCGACTACCGATGTGCCCTCTCCCTCCACCACGTGATAGATGGCGCTGGAAGTATGCCGGTGGGCCATGGTGTGCTCCCCCGGCCGCAGCAGTTGGACGTGGCAGGCCATGGTGGGCATAACTGACCCGCCGGTGGCCGGATTGGAGTACTCCAGGATGATGGCGTCGTAGGGGCTGCCTTCGGCGTCGGGAGCCAGGCGGAGCAAAGCCTCTTTGGACTTCCCCCAAGGGTAATGCATCAGCGGGGAATGGGCGCCGTCGGAGGTCTGCCACGCCGGAGTCAACACCCCCGAACCGTATCTGCCCAGGGTGGAATCCAACGGCTGGGTGATGGGCTGCACGTCTTCGGGGTACGACTCGTAAAACATCGCCTCCAGCATGTTGACCAGGGGAAGGTCGAGCCCATCCAGCCAGATCATCGGCTCATCGGTATCGTTCCCATGATCGTGCCAAGTCCAGTTGGGTGTCAGCACCAGGTCGCCGGGCCGCATGGGGACCTTGTCCCCTTCCACCGTGGTGTAGCCTCCCTGGCTTTCAATCACGAAACGCAGCGCCGCGGGAGTGTGCCGGTGGGCCCGGGCGGCCTCCCCGGGCATGACGATCTGTAGCCCGGAAAACAGGCTGTTGGTGGTGGCGACGCGGCCTTCAAGTCCGGGATTTAGCAACATCAATACCCGGCGTTCGGCGTCCTGGGTGCCAACCAGTTCGGCCGCCTTCATGGCCCTGGGGCGCAATTCCCGCCACGGCCAAAGGTGGGCCACCGCTTTGCTCTTTGGCTCATTCACCAGCGTCCGTTCTTGCACCGTCCAAAGCGCGCCCAGGCTGTTGGGCGCCAGATCTTGGTAAAAGCTTTGCAGTTCGTCTTGTGTGGCCGTGGACTTAGAAGGTTGAACCATCTTCCCTCCCCAAAACGTTCCAAATAACCGCTGCCGTGTTCTCCCAAAATCAAGAAGCGTCCGAGTTTTGCAGACATTGAGATTATAGCTACGGTGGGGTGGCAGGGCAATCTTAGAGTTGTTTCTCCAGCGCTGTTTTCCCAACACTGCCAGCGTAATTGATTCTACATGGGACCATTTGCTACACTGCTAGCTGCCCGAAATGCAGGGACGCACGGCCGTGCGCCCCTACCCAGAAATAGATGATTTCAGATGGTTTCGCGATGCTATATTCAAAGAAGGTGAGGACATGAAGCTGGTCCTTTTCAACGACTTTTCCTTGGGCGTGATCAAAGATGGCCGGGTGGTGGACGCCATGGCGGCCATGGACGGCCGTGAATTTCGCCGTCCGCAAGACATGATCGAGGACGTGATCGTAGGCTGGGACGAGTTCCGCCCGAAGATCGAGTCCGCCATCGCTGGCAAAGACGGCGTGCCCCTGGACAGCGTCAGGCTGCGGGCGCCGGTCCCCAGGCCCGGCAAGCTCATCTGCGCCGCGGTGAATTATCTGGAGTACGGCCAGCGGGAGCCCGCGATATTGGACGCTTTCTTGAAAGCGCCCACCGCCGTCATCGGCAGCGGCGACACCTGCGAGCTGCCCCCGGTGGCTGCGTCGATCTTTCACCACGAGCCGGAATTGGCCTTCGTCATCGGCAAGACCGCCACCAAGGTCAGCCAGGAAGACGCCATGTCCCACGTTTTCGGGTATTGCAACTTCCTGGACATGTCGGCCCGGGGTTTGCAGGGCGCGGTGGGCAACAGCTTTTTCCTGGGTAAATGTTGGGATACCTTCGCCCCCATGGGGCCGGCCCTGGTGACGGCCGATGAGATTGCCGACCCGCAGAACTTGCAGGTTAGGCTCTGGAACAACGACGAGCCTCGCCACGACTTCCCCACCAGCGACATGGCCCATCTGCTGCCGGAGTTGATCTCCGAGTTCTCGAAGATCACCACCCTGGAACCCGGCGACGTCATCGCCACCGGCGTCAACCACCAGCAGATCGGCGCGGTGCAGGACGGCGACGTCATTCGGATGGAGATCGAAGGTCTGGGGCCGTCTCTGATCATCAAGATCAGCGACCCTTCCCAGAGGGAATGGCCCCGGGGTATCGACTCCGATTTCGCCGCGGGGATCATCGCCATGGCCCCCAGGCGAGGATAACGGCATGGAGCCGATAGACGAGGGTTCCATCAGGCGGACCGTGGAAGCGCTGAAGGCCCGCAACGTCGAGACCTCGGTGGTGGACAACGGCGCCCAAGCCCTGGCCAAGCTCAAGGAGTTGGTGCCCGAGGGTTCGGTCATATTCACCAACACTTCCGAGACATTGGATTCCATCGGCTATTCCGGCTTCGTGCACGCCAACCCCAAATACCGCAACCTGCATGATGAGATGGAAGCCGAGACCGACCCGGTCAAGCAAAGGGATATTCGCCGCAAGGCCACGCTGGCGGATTATTTCATCGGCAGCGTTCAGGCCATCGCCGAAACGGGAGAGGTGGTGGTGGCCAGCGGCTCGGGAAGCCAGATAGCCGCCTACGCCTATAACGCCGGCCGCCTCATCTGGCTGGCGGGCACCCAGAAGATATGCCCCAGCCTTTCCGACGCCATAGACCGCGTCAGGGGCTACACCCTGGAGCGCCACGACAGCTGGCTGGAAGGCCGGGGGCGTACCGCTGCTCCCATAGGCAAACTCATGATCTTTGAGAATGAGGTCGCCGC
Organism: Chloroflexota bacterium; assembly: GCA_022562335.1. Classification (GTDB taxonomy): domain Bacteria; phylum Chloroflexota; class Dehalococcoidia; order Lucifugimonadales; family UBA3495; genus Io17-Chloro-G2. The sequence goes on along the minus strand of JADFPM010000159.1, from coordinate 557 downwards.
CGGGCGGATCACCATGATCCTGATCAAGGAAACCCTGGGTTGGTAGGAACGGCGGGTGGCCCTTCCCGCAAATGTGTTAGCCCTGGCGGTTGGGCGCCCGAAGAATGTAAAATCGTTTCCGAATGATTCCACCCGGGCAAAGGATAGCCCGGATTGGCCCAAGGGCTTAATCGCGAGACGTGCTTGATTTTAAAAAGGCTCGTAGCCAGCCAAATAGGTAGGGAGGCATAGATATGGACTGGGGAATGGCAAACCGGTTAGCCCAACTGATCCAATCCGACGGGCGGTGCGTGTTCCTGCCCATAGACCACGGGTATTTTCTGGGCCCCACCCGGCAATTGGAGGAGCCCGCCAAGACCATAGAGCCCCTGTTGCCCTATGCCGATGCCCTGTTCGTGACCAGGGGAGTGTTGCGCTCCGCCATCGACCCCGCCAACACCAAGCCGGTGGTCCTGCGGGTCTCCGGCGGCACCAGTATGGTGGGCCATGACCTTGCCGACGAGGGGATCACCACCAGCATGGAGGAGGCGATCCGGTTGAACGCCTCGGCCGTGGGT
>JADFPM010000158.1 GCA_022562335.1 Chloroflexota bacterium | reverse complement strand
AACACCGGAGATGTTTGCATCGGGGGCTCCGACGTTTCCGCCGCCGAAGGCTTCATCATGGCCCCCGGAGAGGCGGTCCAATTGCATTTTCCCTTCGCTATCTCCACCGCCCAGTTCTGGGCCGATGCCTATAACAACGGCGACAAGATCGACTTTTTGGGGATGGAGTAATGGCCCAATCCAACATCGACTATAAGATAAATCCCCGCTTCGTGCCCGGTGACATACCCTTGTGGCTGGGCAACGCGAAAGATTCGGCCATCATCTATGACGCCACGGCCGGAGACCTCACCCTTCAAACGCAAAACGCGTCGGCGGTCCTCACCGACCGTATACGGGTGGAGTCGGGCACCAACACTCCTTTCGTGGAGTTTGCCGCCGGCCGGCTGCGTCTCTTGGACGCCGCGGCCGGCCCGGCGGCGGCGGGTGAGATTACCCGCGACGGCGCCGACCTAAAGGTATACAGCGGCGGGGCCGTTCGCAACTTAACAAACGTGGGCAGCGGCTTTTCCAACGTGGTTGAGGATACCACCCCCCAACTCGGCGGCGACCTTGACGCCAATGGCTCAGACATTACCGGGGTTGGTCACGTCGGATTCTTAGCGGCCCAGGATGCCTCGGCGGGAGCCAACGACCTGGACGACTACGAGGAAGGCACATTCACCCCTGGCATTGGCGACGCTAGCTTGGACGGCTCGGGAGAAGGCCAAACCTACTCAATACAGGTAGGCCGATATACAAAAATAGGGCATCGTCTATTTTTTCAACTGCGCGTCGCAATCAGTGATTTAGGCACACTAACGACGTCTGAGCAATGCAGAGTCACCGGCCTGCCATTCACTTCAAAAAACGTTACAAATGCACTCTCATCCTGCGATGTCAGCATTGGAAGCGGGCTAGCAATTACCGCCGGTCATAAGGTGAGTGCGAATATCAGCCCCAACGTTGCTTTTATCAACATGCAACTTTGGGACGCTACCACCGGCAACACTGCCTTATTACTGTCTGAACTAACTGCGGACGGTGGGCTTGTTATCTCCGGTCACTACGAGGTGGAGTAATGTTGGAAGAACATTCAGTGATAGACCAAATCACCGTGTTGGAGGACGGCCAGATTCAAGTTCGCCGTGCCGACAAAGTATTACGTGACGGTGTGGAAATCGCCAAGACTTACCATCGGCACGTCGTGGGTCCAGGTGATGACCTCGCCGGAGAAGATGAAAAGGTGCGAACTATCGCGGTTGTTGTGCATACCCCCGATGTGGTACAGGCGTACTTGGCGGCTCTTGCTGACTAGACGGTTACCCGGCCAGATATTCGCCTGGGAATCACCGGCCCCTGAACCGGTACAAGGAGTGACATGGACGTAATCAAACTGCTTCCGGAATACCTGGACATGGGAGTCGACCAGGAAGAGATGCGGCAGATCACGCTGGCCGCTTTGGCCCAACGTATCCGGGAGGTAAAGCTGTCCGTGGCCCAGGCGGTGGTCCAAGCCAGGGCCTGCACCTTGATGGATGACACGGAAGCCGCCGGCACGGCCTTACAGCAGGCCCGGCGGCTTCAGCGGGAGTATCACGAGTTTTATGCCCAGTGGCTTGGATTGGAGGGGCCCGTCGCCGGCGGGCTAAATGAGAAACTGCCACGGCCGGGGAAAGACGAGGGGTCGCGGGGCGGCGCGGCCGGCGAGAGGCGACAATGACCAACGCCTACGCCGGCCTTACCACACTGAAATCCGCCGGTGTGTTAAACATCACCGGCGCCGGTTTCGATGACCGCCTGCTGGCCCTGCTGGAGGATGTGTCCCGGTGGATCGACGGGTATTGCAACCGGCACTTCTATGTCCTGACCACCACCCGCCGGTTTGACGGAGGCAACGGCCGGGCTTTGAACGTGCCGGATTTGATCTCCGTTACATCGCTGAAATCCGATGAGGACAACGACCGCACTTACGAACTGACGTGGGCCGCCAGCGACTATCTGTTGTATCCGCTGAACGCCGAGCCGCAGCAGGCATGGGGGCGGCCTTACACCCGCATTCTGGTGGACATAGAAGGCGGCAGCCGCCCTTGGTTCCCCGCGGGGGGGCCAACGGTGCAGATCGCCGGCAAATGGGGCTACCGAGAGGTGACCGAGGACAGCGGCGCCGACATAAATGAAGGCGCGTCATTCACTGCCGCTGACACGACACTCACCGTAACCGACGGCAGCAAGTTCAGCGTGGGCGACACCCTTTCGATAAACACTGAGTCTCTCTATGTTTCGGCCATCTCCACCAACGACCTGACGGTGGCTCGAGGGGTTAATGGGACCACAGCCGTGGCCCACGATGATGGTACCGACATATCCCTGTTCTGCTATCCGGGCGCGGTGGTGGAGGCCTGTTTATTGCAGGCGGCCCGGCTTTGGAAGCGTAAGGACATCGCCTACGCGCCCGCCGGTGATGGACGGGCTGCGGGGCCGGGTGCGCCCTCTGGATTGGATGGCGCGGTGCAAAGACTGCTGGCGCCCTACCGGCGGTTGCCTTTGGGACCGGGGGTGTAGGCAATGACTTTGACCACGGTCCGCGCCGGGTTGGCGGCCAGGTTGGATACCATTTCCGGGCTTCGGGTCTATGCCACGCCTCCAGATTCGGTCCAGGAGTTGCCGGCGGCCGTGGTTGCCTTCAGGGGGCCGGTGGCCACCTACGATCACGTTTTGGGAGCGGCCGACGCCCGGTACCGGTTTGAGGTGCTGCTTCTGGTTGGTTCCGCCGACGAGGGACAGGCCCAGGAGGACCTGGAACCGTACATGAATCCCACCGGCGCCTCGTCGGTGAAGGCGGCGGTGGACGGCACCCTGGGCGGCAATGCCGATTGGGCTTCGGTGGGCCAGGGAACGCCGGTGGCCCGGTTGACCTTTCCCGAGAAACAGGGCAGCCAATATTGGGGGACCAAATTTCCAGTGGACACGTATGAGACCGGGTAGCCGGAAAGGCGCCGCTGGCTTGTCACCGGCGAATATCGCTTATATTCCGCCGTCGAGAGGGACTGATTTTGGCTAAATACAACTCCGCGGGCACCAGCTATGTGGAGGTTGACGACAGCGGAGGAACCCCCCGGGACCTTTCCCCCTATGCCGACTTCATAGACTTTTGCGGCCGGGACTTCTACGATCCCACGGTTTCCATCAAGCAGATAGTCATCCAGGGCCCGTGGGACGACAAAGCCTCTACCGGCTCCGACGTGGTGTTGGCGGGGATCCTTGGCGCCGTGGTGACGGTGAGTTACGGGCCGGCCGGCAACGCGTCGGGCGCCCGCAAGATCACCGGCGAGTGGACTTTTTCGGACTACAGCATCGAGGCCAGGGCGGCGGGTAGATTGAGTCAATCCCAGTTGGATAGAGGGGAGGGGATGGTCCGCTACACCGCCGTATTCCAGATAAGCAGCGGCTTTTCCATGACCACGTGGCCATGATTAATGGTAAATCCGAATCAAAAGCTGTTCTTAAGGTTTGCCAAGCCGCAAAGTCAGGCACGGCCTTTAACCCGGGCAAAGCACGTTATCCATTCAAGCATCATCGGCAATGAAACCAAGTATGGACCGGGAAAAGCAAAATGTTATCGACCCATGATTTCGCCCACAGGGTGTGGGTTTCCCTGGAAGACATCAGAGAGCGGTTGGCGGTTTTAGAGACCGAGACGCGCCACAGCCGTCACCACCTGCACCGTTTGGAAACCGGCCTGACCGCCCACGTGGCCGGCCATCAGAATTCATCCGCGGCGTTGAGCGCATCCGAAGCGGCCAATGGCACCAGCATCACGTTTCGGCTCAGCCGCAAAGTCATCGGTGGAGGCGGGCTTTTGGGCGGCGGTGCGCTGGGTGTCGCCCTGGGCGCCGGAAAGGCCCTGGGCTGGTGGTAGAGGTACTGCGTTTGGGATATTGCAGCCGGAACCTTCCGAAGAAAACGATTCAAGGGTGGGGCTTGCAACCTAAAACATGACTTTCCCACGTAGGGGCGCACGGCCGTGCGCCCATATGCGCCAATTTAAGGGATAGCGTTCGAATCCGTCCCCCTTCATAAGGGGGACCACAGGGGGTCGTCCCTCTTGGAGTCTAACCTCCCCTTTATCCCCTCCTTCGTAAGGAGGGGAATTAAACAGCTGACGCCTGGCGATGTGATTGGCCCTCTCCTACACAAGATTTCTTAGCTTGATGCATGTGGCGCACGGCCCTACGCCCCACACAGCCAGGAGCCTTTCGAATTCGGCAGACAATCCAATGATCCCGCGAGGACCTCCACCCTTCTGAAACCCATGTTAAGATATGCCCGCTTATCACCAAACCAACCTATTTGCCGCTAATAAGGAGGGACCGCCATGCCAGCTTCATGGGTAGATATCAACGTAGACGGCCAGAACATGGAAGGCTACCTGACCAAACCCACCGACTCGGACCGGAGCCCCGCGGTGGTGGTCATCCAGGAGATATGGGGGGTCAACTCCCACATCCAGTACGTGACCGACCGCCTGCCCGGCCAGGGGTATGTGGGATTGGCGCCGGCCATGTTCCACCGGGAAGGCCCCATGACCATTGGTCTCCACGAGGAGATGGATACGGCCGTGGGCTGGATGAGGAATTGCACCGACGCCGGGATCATCGCCGACGTGCAGGCCGCGGTGGACTACCTGAAGGCCCAGCCATTTGTCCAGGCCGACCGCATCGGCATCGTAGGCTTCTGCTACGGCGGGCGTGTTTCCTACCTGGCGGCCTGCAACGTGGCCGACCTGAAGGCCAGCGTCGTCTTTTACGGAGGCGGGATCCTTAACCCATTGGGTGGAGACGGACCGTCTCCCCTGGACCAGTCGTCCAAGATCAGCGCACCGATGCTGGGGCTGTTCGGCGGGGACGACCAGAACCCGTCGCCGGAGAATGTGGCCGAAATCTCCGCCGAGCTCACCAAACATAGCAAGGTCCACGAATTCCACTCGTATCCCGGCTGCGGCCACGGCTTCCACTGCAACGCCCGGTCCAGCTACCGCCCCGAATCGGCCAGGGACGCCTGGGCCAAGGCCATCGCCTGGTTCGACCAGCACCTGAAGTCGTAAAACCAGCTTTCAGGGTTTCCTATGGGGTGGTTCGTCCTGGCGGTCAGGGAAGGCCGCGGGAAGATGACGGTTAAATCCCCCTTAATTCCCCTTTGCCAAAGGGGGAAGTTGGCCTCCCTTTGCAAAGGTGGGCTGCGGGGATTTTACGATACAGTCGTTAGGCGGTCCAAACTTGGGCAGCCACCGCCCGGCAGAGGAGACGGACATGGGAATTCTCACCGAGGACATGAAGCGCACGGTCCGCGAGCAGCGCCTGGCCTTTGTCGCCACGGTGTGCGCCGACGGCAGTCCCAACCTTTCGCCAAAGGGCACCATCGCGGTGTGGGACGACGACCATCTGATCTTCGCCGACCTGGCCTCGCCGGGGACCATGGAGAATCTCAGGAACAACCCCGCCATCGAGATCAACGTGGTGGACGCCTTTACGCGCAAGGGCTACCGGTTCAAGGGCAGCGCCACTGTTCCTACCGCAGGTCCCGATTCAGCCGCTTCGGTACAAGACTACACGGGACCGGACCGGGGCATACGCACCAACCTGGCCGCAAGCATCCGCGACGTGGTGCTGATAAAGGTGGAATATGCCGCGCCGCTGATCTCTCCGGCGTACGACTCGGGCGCAGAGGAAGGCCAAGTGAGGGACCAATGGGAGGTGTATTGGGTTACCTTGACCCGGGATTATCACCGATGAGCCGGCGTCGGCTCGCCGTGGCTGATTCGAGATCTTGGAAGGCCCTGGGTGTGCCTTCTGCGAGATATGTTGGGGCGATAGACCTCCGGCGCCCGACGCCTATTCCACTATGATACGTCTGATCCAAGCGGTGTCCGCGCCGACGGCTATGGTAGTGTCTTTGCGGTACTCCCACTGGAGGATTATGGGCCGGATTTGGGGGATTTCGTAGGAGACACGTTTCCACGGAACCTTTCCCGACCAGGCATCCGCGTAGGCTCCCATGGTGAATGTGAGCTTGTCACCCAGCAACTGGGAGGACACGTTAACATCGAAGGAAACGCGGTCGCCATTGGTGGCATTGTCGTACCGCGTGTCATTGTCCGGCCAGATGGTCAAGAAGGTTATTGAAAACCCTCCATCGGGTATCGCCCCAGAGCGCAGGCATGGCTCGCCACCACACCCTGGTCCAGTGTCCACCACCTCCCAAGCCTGTCCATTATTTTGGAATAGGTCTAAGGATATTCCTGGCAAGG
>JADFPM010000157.1 GCA_022562335.1 Chloroflexota bacterium | reverse complement strand
ATTATCCCCGCTTTACAGGCTGAATAGACCGCCTCGCGGTATTCCCCCATGCGCCCGGCGTCGGAGCTGATGGAGACGATGGCGCCGGATTCACGCTCGGTCATGTGGGGCAACACGCCGTGCATGCAATTGATGGCCCCCCACAGGTTGACCTGAACCTCTTTTTCCCACTCCGCCCTGGGCTTCTCCAAGAAAAGCCGGTCCACCGTCCAGCCCACGTTGTTCACCAGGACATCCACCGAGCCAAATTCGGCGATGGCCTGCTCCACCATTTTGTTCACCTGCTCGTGTTGGGTCACGTCGGTGGCCACAACCTGGACCTTGCTTCCCGTGCCCATCGCCAGCACCTCGGCCGCCACCTTCTCCCCCTGGCTGGGAGCAAGTTCCGCTATGGTGATGTTGCAGCCCTCCTGGGCGAAGGCGTGGACGATGGCGCGGCCGATATTGGAGCCGCCCCCGGTGACGATGACGTTTTTCCCTCTCAGACCCAGTTCCATTTCCGGTTCTCCTCCAGCGGCGTTTGCAGCGGGTTGCCCAAGGGACAACTGTGCGGTTTCGATAGCCGGGGTCAAATATAACACGGCCTCAGCGGGGTCCAAGAAGCCTCATGATTGATATAATCGGTGGCTGAGGGATAATCTAACCAAACCCAGCAGATCACGAGGTATGCGGCCATGAACTATTGCCCCCGGTGCGGCAGCAGATTAGGTGTGAAGGTCGACGGCGGCCGGGAACGGCCGGCGTGCACCGCCGAGGGATGCCGGTTCATCCACTTCGGCGATTTTTCCATCGGCTGCGGAGCGGTGGTGCTCCGGGACGGCAAGGCACTGTTGATTCAGCGGGGCATCAACCCCAACCGGGGGGCGTGGCAGATCCCCGGCGGGTACGTGGAGGCCGACGAGGAGATCATCGATGGGGTGGAGCGGGAAGTACTGGAGGAAGCGGGGATCGTGGCCAAATTTTCCGACGTCATCGGGTTCCGCCACGCCTTGGCCTCGCCCACCGCGAACATATACGTGGTCTTTCGATTGGACCTGGTATCCGGGGAGCCGAAATACGACGGCGACGAGACCCTGGACGCCGGGTTTTTCAGCATGGATGAGATCGGCCGCATGGAGCAGGTCCAGGGTTTCTCTCTGTGGTCCATCCAACGGGCGTTGGAGCTGCCCCGGGGCGCGGGCATGACCCTGGACCAGACCGGATTGACCACGGGCCGTCCCGGCTGGTCCTTGTTCGGGGTCAATGGCAAGTGATTCGGCGCTACTAGATTCAGATCACGCGGGGCAAAACCGTTTCGGTGAACTTGGCCATTTGCTCCATCTGGTTGGGCGAGGCAAAGCGGACGATGAAATAATCGGCCCCGGCTTCCCGGTAGCGCATGATGGCGTCGGCGCATTTTTCCGGCGGTCCAAATACGCACAACAGGGTCTTGCTGATGACATCGTAGGGCCTGCTGTAATAGGCTCGCATGAACCCGTCGCCCTCCGCCAGGGCATCTTCTTCGGTGTTGAGGTTCACCGATATGTAAAGGCAGCGGCGGATGGACTTGGGGTCGCGGCCTATGCTTTGAGCATGCTCCGATATCTTCTCCCAGCAGCCGGTAAAGACCTCCACCGTGGGAACGTTGGTGATCCAGGCGTCCCCCAGTTCCGCCACCCTTCTGAGGCCCCGCCGCACCCAACTGCTGGCCAGCCAGATGGGCACCGTGTCTTGCACCGGCCTGGGCTCCAAGGCCACTTTGTCCAGGGGGTAAAATCCTTCAGGGTTGGTGACCTCTTCCCCGGTCCACAGTTCGCGCATCAGCCGGATACCCTCTTCCATCCGGGGCGCCCGCTCCTGAATGGGCACGCCCACCGCGTCGTGCTCCTGGATGAACATCTGGTGGTCGCCCCGTCCCGCTCCTGCTCCCAAGATCACCCGGCCGTTGGAGATATTGTCGATGGTGGCGATGGCATGGGCCAGATGCACGGGATGGCGCAGGGCGGTCAGCATCACCGCCGTGCCGATCTTCACCCGGTTGGTCCGGGCTGCCAGGGCGGCCATGATGGTGAGGGGTTCCAGCCGGGGTTTCGACGTCACGCTGTCGCCCACCCACACCGAGTCGTAACCCAACCGCTCGGCCGTCTCGGCCATCTGCCAGTTCAGCTCCACCTTTGGTTTGCCGCCGCCGGCGTAGACTAACACGCCCCTGGTGGGCAAAAGCACTCCAAAATCGTCGAACGATCCCATCGGTTTTCCTCCTGGGAAAAGCGGACGGCCGCTGTAGATCCTTCTTTTCGGGTCTAAGGATGGCATTGATGAGGTAAAAAAACCCTCTATCGGTGGTGATTGTACTACCCGGAGACGGAGGGTCTGGTAAAATTGGTTCCGTCACGCCTGGATAGTGGCTTAGCAGCGCGAAATGGGCGGTCTATGGGATGGTCACGGCGGGTATCGCTTTCCGCGACGCATCCTGACTATCGATCGAGGCGGCGCCATGTGCGGCAGATTCACCCTTAGCGCAAACCTGGACGATCTACAGGGGCGGTTTGGGTTCATGGCCCGGGACCTGGAATACCGGCCCCGGTACAACATCGCGCCCACCCAGCAGGTCTTGGTGGTGAACGTTGACCCGCAACAGGGAACCAGGCGGGCTGAGCTCCTGCGGTGGGGCCTGGTGCCGTTCTGGGCGAAAGACCTGAAGATAGGCGCCCGGATGATCAACGCCCAGTCCGAGACCGCGGCGGTAAAGCCGGCGTTCCGGGCGGCCTTCAAGAAGAGGCGGTGCCTGATTTTGGCCGATGGGTTCTATGAGTGGCGGAAAGAAGGCAAAGAGAAGATCCCCACTTACATATTTCAGAAGTCAAAAACGCCTTTCGCCTTCGCCGGGCTGTGGGAGAACTGGAAATCCCCCGAGGGCGAACTGGTTCGGTCGTGCACCATCTTGACCACCACCCCCAACGAGTTGATCCAGCCTATACACAACCGGATGCCGGTGATCCTCTCCCAGGAGACCGAGGCATTGTGGCTGGACCCCATGACCGAGGAGCCGGAAACGCTGAATCCTCTGCTGATACCGGCGCCCGCTGAAGAGTTGACCACCATCGTCGTGTCCGGACTGGTAAACTCGTACAAGAACACGGGGCCGGAATGCGTTCAACCGGTGGAGGCCTAGCCTCCGGCGGTTGATAAGGACGGGCCAGATGGCTGTACTTTCCCGTTGGCTGCTTCGAGATGGTTCATCACGCCGGGGATGCGGTTGCCTCGGCATACCCGGCTCTTCCCTGTGGCTATTCTTCACCTTGATGTATTTCTTCACCACCGAATCGGCCATTCCCACGGGTAAATGGGAATTCGTCTGGCGGTTCTTCGCCGGGCCGTTCAACTTCCTTTTTTAACCGCCGGGTATTTGGCACCTGGTATCTGACAATAAAATCGTTGGCATCATCCGTTCGCCCTTGTATCTTAAAGATGGACGTGACAGACCGGTTCGTCCTAGGTCTTGGAGACCGTAGCTCAGCGGGGTCGTCACGTCCTGCCTGCTCGGAGCCCGAACAGTTGACTGGGCCAAGAGAGCCCGAATCATGCAAGGCTGGGCCAGAGTCAGGGGAAACACTGTGAGGGGAGGTGTATAGATGAATGAGGTCCCGTTGTTTGTCGGCATTGATGTCTCCAAAGACCACTTGGACCTGGCCGTCCGGCCGGCAGGCGAGGCGTGGCAGGTCTCCCACGATCCGCAGGGAATCAACTCCCTGACGGAACGCCTGAGGGAGTTGGCGCCACGGTTGGTGGTGGTGGAAGCCACCGGCGGCATGGAAATGGCCCTGACGGGAGAACTGGCGGCGGCTGGTCTGCCAGTGGCGGTAGTCAATCCCCGCCATGTTCGAGATTTCGCCCGGGCTGCGGGGCAGCTGGCCAAGACCGATTCCTTGGACGCCCATGTGCTGGCCCACTTCGCCGAGGCCATGCAACCCAAGCCTAGAGATCTGCCCGATGCCAGCGCCCAGGAGTTGCGAGCTTTGGTGGCCCGGCGGCGGCAACTGGTGGAGATGACCACCGCCGAGAAAAACCGGATGAGGACCGCTACTCCCCGAGTCCGCACCAAGGTTCAGGAGCACGTCCGATGGTTGGAGGATAGTCTCAAAGAATTGGACAAAGACTTGGCAGACTCGATCCGGTCCAGTCCTATGTGGAGGACCAAAGAGAAGTTGCTGCGCAGCACTCCTGGGGTGGGGCCAATACTCTCCATGACCCTCTTGTCGGACCTGCCGGAACTGGGTGTCTTGAACCGGGGTGAGATCGCCGCCCTGGTCGGGGTGGCGCCCTTCAACCGGGACAGTGGTACCCTGCGGGGAAAACGCAAGGTGTGGGGCGGCCGCAGCCAGGTGAGAGCTGTGTTGTACATGGCCACGTTGGTGGCTACCCGGTTCAATCCAGTACTGCGAGACTTCTACCAGCGCCTGTGCGCTGCCGGCAAACCCAAGAAGGTGGCCATTACCGCCTGCATGCGCAAGCTGCTCACTATCCTTAATGTGATGGTCAAGCATAATCGTCATTGGAACCATGTTGTTCAGAACTCTTGACTTTTAAGACAGTTGCTGAGCTTGTCGAAGGATCCATTGGTTTCAAATGCCGGTCAATCGCCCAGCGTCGCCACCGCCTGCACCACTGGGCTAAGGTCTTGGTGGGTGTGGCCCCGGCCCGAAGTGTCTTCCATCAGCCTGGCGTCGCCGGGCCCGAAGATTTGCTTGCCGCCGTCGCTGACGCCTATCTCAACCTCTCCTACGAGATGGATGATCAGCCGTCGTTGCGGCAGTGGATGAAAGGGCATGGACCGCAGTTCCGAGAACTGGTGGATCGTCAGGTCCGCGACGTTGGGGAATTCCCCCAAAGCGCCATCGCTTCCCAATTCATACGGTTCGATGTGGCTCTCGCCGTCGGCGCCCGCAAATATCCTATATATGGCCATGATGCTCCTCCGCCGGGCTTTACCCCGGTTTTTATCGCCGGTTTTTATCGCCGGACTCGGCGAAACCGTCTGGACATGAGCCAAGGATAAGGCATTTGGCGCGGTGAGCAAAGCTGGTGGACCCGGCCGCCCGGGGCCAGACCGCTTCTACCCGTGGCGGGGTTTCCGTATTAGAATGCGATTAGAATTGGCTGGGCTTATGAATCATCAGGAGGCAGCGCCATGACCACCGTGAACACCGTTTTGGGGCCCATTGACACCTCTGACCTGGGTTTCACCCTATGTCACGAGCACGTGGGCACCAACGCCGCCGGCATTCGCCACACCTACCCGGAATTCATCGACCGGTCTGGCATGAAAGAGCAAGCAACAGCTGCCTTGAAAGAAGCCTACGACGAAGGGCTCCGGACAATGGTGGATGTCAGCCCCTTCGACCTGGGCCGGGACGTGGAGTTGATGGCGGAGGTCTCTAGGGCCAGCGGCGTACACATCATCGCCGCCACTGGCAACCACCTGGCGGTCCCCCGGCCCTTCGCCGACGTTTCCCCCGACGTGATAGTTCCGCTATATGTCAAAGAGATCGAAGAGGGGATCGAGGGCACCGGGATCAAAGCGGGCATCATCAAGGTGGCCAGCGACCGGGGAGGGGTCACCCCGCCCCAGGAGGTGGTCCTGCGGGCGGCTGCCCGGACCCATCTGCGCACCGGGACGCCCATCTCCACCCATACTTGGTCTCCCGACCGGGTGGGGGACCAGCAGGTGAAAGTATTCGAGGAAGAGGGCGTGGACCTCAACCGGGTGTACATCGGCCATAGCAACGACGACACCGACCTGGACTACCTGCTGGGGCTATTGGATAAAGGGGTCTGGCTGGGGCTGGACCGCTTTCCCGGCGGGCGGGTGGCCGGGACTCCCGATTGGGAGGGGCGCACCGAGTTGGTGAAGAAGCTCATCGACGCGGGACATAAAAGCCGGATCATGCTCTCCCACGACTACTCGGTGCCCAAAGCACGCAACGGGGCGGAGGTCCAGGAGGAGCGGCGCCGGGCCAATCCCGACGGTTTCAACTTCATCACCCGCAAGGTGCTGCCCCGCCTGAAAGAGCTGGGCGTTTCCGATGGGGACATCCATCAGATCATGGAAGAAAACCCCCGCCGGTTTTTTGAAGGGAAATAGCCTGACTCACCGGGGTCCAGCCAGTTTAGGGAGCGACCGCAATGAAGAACAAGATCTACGATAGCTACGATGCCGCCGTGGCCGACATACCCGACGGGTGCACCATCATGTTCCCCGGCTTCGGCGGAGTGGGCAGCCCGGAAAATCTGATTCAGGCGTTGCACCGGCAGGGCGCGAAGCA
>JADFPM010000007.1 GCA_022562335.1 Chloroflexota bacterium | reverse complement strand
GGGAGATCGCCCTGGGTGAGGCGGTCACCGCCCAGGTGGACGTGCCCAACCGGCTGGACGCCTCCCGGAACCACAGCGGCACCCATCTGCTGCACGCCGCCCTGCGGTCGGTGTTGGGTCTCCACGTGCGCCAGGCCGGCTCCCTGGTGACCCCCGAAAGGCTGCGGTTCGACTTCAGCCACGTCAGCGCCCTGTCGTTCCAAGAGTTGCGCTCGGTGCAGCGCATGGCCAACGAAAAAATACGGGACAACCTGCGGGTGTCTTCCCAAGAGACCAGCTACGCCGAGGCCGTTCGGCAGGGGGCCCTGGCCTTCTTCGGCGACCGGTACGGCGACGTGGTGCGGGTCGTTACGATCGAGAACTCCGGGGAGGACCCCGGCGAGACGGATGTGCCGTTCAGCATGGAGGTCTGCGGCGGCACCCACGTGTCGGCCACCGGCCAGGTGGGTACCCTGTTGGTCCTGGGCGAGTCCAGCATCGGCGGCGGCATGAGAAGGATCGAGGCCATCAGCGGCAGGGCGGCCGAGGAGTTGTTCCTGGAGCAGTCGGACCGGTTGACGGCTCTATCCCAAAAACTGCAGACGCCGGTGGCCGACCTGGAGTCCCGCCTGGACAGCTACATGCAGGAAACGGAAGAACTCAAGAATAGATTGGAAACCTTAGAACGAGCTACATTGCGTTCGGAAGCGGAGCGCTTATTGGAGCGGGTGGACGACGTGGACGGCGTGAAACTGGTGGCGGCCCGCACTTCGGCCACCAACCCCGAGGGGATGCGGGAGATGGGCGATTTCCTCAAGGCCAAGCTGTCCAGCGTGGCGGTGGTGCTGGGGGCGGTGGTGGAGGGAAATCCGATTTTGGTGGCCATGGTGTCGCCGGACCTGGTGGAACGGGGATTGCACGCCGGCAACCTGGCCAGGGACACGGCCAAGGTCATGGGCGGCGGCGGCGGCGGCCGTGCCGACATGGCTCAAGCGGGCGGCCGCCAACCCGAGAAGTTGGATGAGGCCCTGCGCGGGGTGGCGGACCTGGTGCGCAAGGGGTTGGCAAGCTGAAGCTGCTGGCCTTGGACCTGGGAGAGCGCCGCATCGGACTGGCGGTCTGCGACCCCGCCGGGTCCATCGTCTTGCCCGCGGGCCACCTCACTCGCTCCAAGCTCACTCAGGACGTTAACCAGGTATTGGCCCTGGCCGCCGATCGTGACGTGGAAGGTATCGTTGTCGGCGTGCCCTACACGTTGGCCGGAAAGGTGGGCCGCCAGGCCCAACGGGCCCAGGGGTTCATACGAGCCCTGCAGAAAGAGACCTCGCTCCCGGTCCACGGCGTGGACGAAAGTTATACCTCGGTGGAGGCGGAGGGCTTACTTCGAGAGGCTGGGCAGCAGCCTTCCCGCCGGAAAGAAACGGTGGACGAAGCGGCGGCGGTGTTGATCTTGCAGCGGTTCTTGAACCAAGGTTCTTAAGCTCTCAGCTTTCAGCGGTCAGCTTCAGCCACCACCCCATTTGATCTTCCTTGAGATTTTATGATGCCTGTGATGGTGCGCGCCGCAGGTAGATTCCCAGTGGTCCGGAGCCAAGAGCTGATAGCTGAAGGCTGATGGCTGACAGCTACTCCAGATACGTCCTATGGAAATCTTCGGACAGAAGGGTCATGGTGTCCATGTCCCAGTCGAAGGTTAGGATCACCGACCGGTCGCTGGTCCCCGCCAGAAGCCGTTGGCCGTTCTGGGCCACCACGCTTTCCGCCCCCCGGTAATCCAGTTCGTCGGGCTCAACACCGGTGCGGTTGCAGACCATGATGGGCAGGCCGGTGTCTCCCGACCGCCGCTCCCACTCGCCATCGGGGCCGCACTGTCCCGGCCCCCAAGCCGACGGCGAAACCAGGACCTGGGCGCCCTTCCGCTGCAGCTCCGCGGCCACTTCATTCTTGTAGGCGTCGGCGCAGATCAGGATGCCGACCTTAACCCCCTCAATGCCCTGGGGCGACAGCGGGAGTATCTCTTCTCCCGGCGTTGACCAGGCTTCGGCGCCATGCAAGGCCTTGACCTTGCTATGCTTACCGATGATCTCACCCTCGTCGCTGACCACAAATACCGTGTTGTAAAGCTTGTCCGTTTCCGGGTCGCGGTGCGGGTGGGACAGGAATGCCGTCATTCCCAGGTCCTTGACCAACCGGCAGAAGCCCTGCATCCAGGGGTCCGGTTGGGGCAGGATCCAATCGGTGCCAATCATATTGGCGAAGAGGTAGCCGGGGATGCACAATTCGGGAGTGATGGCCCAGCCGGCGCCTTGCCCGGCGGCCACCTTCATCGCTGACTCCACCAATTTGCGGTTGCCGGCCACGTCGCCGGTCACCGGGGCCAGATGGAGCAATGAGATTCGCAGTCGGCTCATGAAATCTCACCTATGAAATATTAACGGGGCGCCACGCGGCAATGAAGATCCGCGTGATCTTACCAAGGTGGTTGGGCATTACGCCGGGCCAATTATAGCATCGCGCGCCGCAGGCTGATCTCCCCTTGACGCTGCCAGTGAAGGGGGCGAGAATAAAAGTCCGGCAAGGTAAAATAGCCCTCATTGCCGGCCTCAACCCTTGCCCCGTAGTGTAGCGGTAACACGTCAGCCTTTGGAGCTGTAATCCCTGGTTCGAATCCAGGCGGGGCAGCCAGTCACAATCGGGCGTCGTGAAGCTCAAGTGGCCCGGTCCACTCCAGGATCCTTGAATCGGCAGTGATCAAAGTAGCGCCCCGTGCCATGGCTGTGGCTGTGATCATGCGGTCTGCGGGGTTTCCAGGAAGCCCGTCGAGTTCCACTGCTCGGATACCTATGTCACCAGTGAGGGGGATTTCCATGATACCGAGCCCCAATGCGGTTTGGCGCCATTCGCCAGTGGGATAGGCCAATATCAATGCCTGCGTCTGGCCAACAACGCGATCTCCCAGAAGCTGACGGCCGATACCAACAGCAGGTCTTCTTTCAAGGCAGAGTCGACGATGCCCCGGCTGCGCGAACCGAGCCGGCCGTCTCCCTCGACAGCCTAAATCAGCGCGTTGGTGTCAAGGAGAACCGGCCTACTCACGCTCGGCTTCCCATTCCTCGTCTATGGAGGAAATGACGTCGCCCATGTAGGTCACTGACCCCTTCATCGCACCGAAAAGGCTTTCCGGCCTCCGTTTGGCGGGCACCAGTTCGGTTATGGGAATGCCGGTTTTGGTGATCACAACCGTTTTACCGGTGGCGGCTACCTCATCCATGATCTTGAGGCATTTGGCCTTGAATTCCGACGCTTTGATGACTCTCATGCTGCACCATATGATATGACTATAGCCATAACCAATGTAACATACGCCAAACCCCGTGACCTGAGGCTTAGCCGGATCCGGGTTCAGCCACATAGAATGGCCGCATTGTGCAATCCCAGCAGGACGGAACGTAGCTGGGTCCAAGCTACGGTGGACTTTCCGAATATGTTATATTAGGCGCCGGTGGGGAACGTTTTCGAATAGACAAACCTAAAGGCCGTCAGGGAGACCGTCAGGGATGTATGCGCTGATTCTGGCCGGAGGTAAGGGCGAGAGACTTCGGCCCCTGACCGACACCATGCCCAAGCCGATGGTGCCTCTGTGCGGCAAGCCCATTTTGATGCACCAGGTGGAATGGCTGAAAAAAGCCGGTGTCACCGACGTGGTGTTTCTGGCGGGGTATCTCTGGCAGGTCATCAAGGATTACTTCGGCGATGGTACGGCGGTGGGCATCCGGGCCCATTACAGCCTGGAAGACTCGCCCTTGGGCAGGGGCGGGGCCATACGCCGGGGATTCACCCAAGTGCCCCCGGAAGAGGAGACGGTGATGGTGCTGAATGGAGACGTGGTCACCGAGGAAGATCCCGGCGCCATCTTGGAACGGCACAGGAAAATCAAAGAGGCGAACCCCGGCCATATGGCCACCATCATGGTGGTACCCATGGTGTCTCCCTACGGCATCGTTGATATCGATGACAACGACGCGGTACAGGGGTTCCGCGAAAAGGTGGAGATCCCATATTGGATCAATGCCGGGGTGTATGTCATGGACCGCCGGATGGCCCCCGAGCTGCCCGAATTGGGAGATCACGAGACGGAGACATTTCCCCGGCTGGCCCAGTCTGGCCAACTGGCGGCGCTGAAATCCCGGGCCTTCTGGCGAAGCGTTGACTCCTTCAAAGATTTGCAGGAAGCCGAAGCGCAATTAAGCCGGCGTTAACTCCCGTATTCACTGTACGAATCCGGGAGTCATCCCGATATCAACCGCAAGGAAGACCGTAGGATTTACATTGGCAATCACCGGTAAGATGCCGCCGGACACAAACTTATGCGGGATGTGAATACCTTTGGACGCAACCCCAGTCGCCGAAGCTGCCGCTAAGATCAAAGCCAACATTGAACTGGTGTTGGTGGGGAAAGGCGGCGTCATTGAACTGACCCTGGCTGCCATCTTGAGCGGCGGCCATCTGCTGATCGAAGACGTGCCGGGGATCGGCAAGACCACCCTGGGCCGCTGTCTGGCCCGGTCCCTGGATTGCACCTTTAAACGCATCCAGTTCACCCCGGACCTGATGCCGTCGGATATAACAGGCATCCACTTCTATAACCAAAAAAATGGGGAGTTCGAGTTTCGGCCCGGCCCGATAATCTCTCAGATCGTGCTGGCCGACGAGATCAACCGGGCAACCCCCCGCACCCAGTCGGCCCTTTTGGAGGCCATGGGGGAACGCCAGGTCACCATCGACGAAGTGACCATTCCCCTGCCGACTCCCTTCCTGGTCATCGCCACCCAAAACCCCATCGAACTGGAAGGCACGTTTCCCCTGCCCGAAGCCCAACTGGACCGTTTCATGCTGCGCATCAAGCTGGGCTACCCGGAGGAGGTAGAGGAGGAGGAGATGCTCTCCCGGTTCCGCACCGGCAGCCCCGAGGCGGACCTTAAACCGGTGACGGGCGAGGCGGAGATAATAAAACTCCAGGAGCTGGTCACCGAGGTGCACGTGGAACAGGCCCTGCGAAACTACATCGTCCAGATCGTGCAGGCGACCCGCCGCCACGCCGATGTCGAATTGGGGGCCAGCCCCCGGGCCAGCTTGGGGCTCTATCGTTGCAGCCAGGCGCTGGCCGCCATACAGGGGCGGGGGTTCGTCACCCCCGACGACGTCAAGTCACTGGCCACCTATGCCCTGGCTCACCGCATGATCCTCAAGTCTCAAGCCCGCCTGCGGGACCGGACACCCGAGTTGATCATCGAAGAGATCTTGAGCCAGGTACCGGTGCCGGTTTAAGCTCATCGGCCAGGACCGGGGAATAAGGCAATGATCAACGAACTCTGGTTTTTTGTCGCCGCCATCCTGGTGTTGATAGGCCTGGTCTCCAGCCAAGGGTTGTTGATGGTGCTGGGTTCCATGGTCATCATCATGACCCTCACCGCCAAACTTTGGGAGAAGTACGCCTTCCGCCGGGTGACCCACTACCGCACACTCTCCCAGAGCCGGGCATTTATCGGCGACACCCTCGAATACACGGTAACGCTGTCCAACGACAAGGTATTGCCTTTGATTTGGGTGGATATGGAAGACCCATTTCCCGAAGGGTTGCAACTTATCGGAGCGAAGCTCAAGGGGACCGGGATCGAGGTCAACCGGCAACACAGCATCGCCACCTCTCTGCTTCCCTACCAAAAGGCGTCTTGGAAATACACCTTGAAGTGCGCTGCCAGGGGTTATCATCGCATCGGTCCGGTGCGGCTGCGCAGCGGCGACATCTTCGGCTTCACCTCGGTCGAGGTGCACCTGTCGGCTTTAGACCACGTCTTGGTTTATCCCCGGGTGGTTGACCTGGATCAATTGATCTTCCCGGAACAGAATCCCATGGGCGACGCCCGGGGGAAGCGGCCGCTTTATCAAGACCAGAGCCGGTTCTTGGCGCTTCGGGATTATCTTCCCACCGATCCCATGAAGCACATCGATTGGAAGGCCAGCGCCCGCCATCAATCTCTTCAAACCAAGGTATTCGAACCGGTAGTCTCCTTGAAAGTGCTCATCGCCATGAACGCCACCACCAGCGAACATAGCTGGCAGGGCAGCAACCTGGCATTTTTCGAACGCACCGTGACGGCGGCGGCATCGGTGGCCAGTTATTGTTCCGGTCTGGGCTATAGCTTTGGTTTAGCCAGCAATGCGGTGGCCAGCTTTTCAGGCAAATGGCTGACCGTTCCGCTGGGGTCGGCAACCACCCAGTTGACCATGGTGTTGGAAGCCCTGGCTATGGCCGGTCCGTATTCGGTCACGTCTATAGTAGACGTGTTGAAGGGAGAGCGGACCACGCTTCCCGTCGGCGCTACGGTGGTTTTGATCACTGCCATCGTCACCCGGTCGCTGGTGCAGGAGGTGGCCGAGATCAAGGAGCGCGGGTACCAGGTTTTGGTTTTGTACACCGGAGACGGGTCCCCGGAAATGGATCTGGCGGGGGTGGAAGTGTTCCGGGTGGGCCGGGCATTACGTCTCAGCGACACTGACACGGGCAACGGTGGTGCAGACGGGGACGCCGGCGCTGGGGCAAACGGGCGCGACGTTGGGAACGTGCTGGAGAAAATTCGAGGGAATACCCCGGGAGGAGGAGGAGGATGAGCCAAATCTGGAGGACTAGCTTGGTCACCGGGGTCACCCTGTTCCTGGAGACCTGCGGCTTATATCTGCTGTTTGGGATGATTGGCAACGGCCTGCAGCAGCCCGAGGCGGTTTTACCATTCTGGCTGGTATTCCTGGCCTTGGTCTGGGCGTTCTTGCTATCGATGTACGTGCAAACCGTGCGTTTCACGGGCAATATCCGAGGCTATCTGGGCCTGGGGATCAGCGTGTTCTCCCTGTTGTTTCTGGCAAGCCTCAACTCCGGCCTTGGTCTGGCGCCGGTGGGAGACATCATAGGGGGTGATTTCGGCCAAGCGTTCACCCTGGCGTTGTCCATCGGTTTCCTGGTGGCGCTGTGGTGGCGGTCGGGGATCATATCCCATGACGAGGTCTCTTTGGACACGGTGCGCAGCTCCTTCCAACGGGGCACCGTCGTGCTGTTTGTAGCAGTGCTTTTCGACAGCATCAGTCCCTACACCATCGTCAACGGGTTTTTGGTGATGGGATTTTTCACAGTGGGGCTGTCCGGTCTTGCCCTGGCCCGTTTCACATCCGAACTCGGGGAGTCCCAGGCCATGTCTCTGGACTGGTGGCTGCCTATAGGGGCCAGCGTTGCCGCGGTTATGTTGTTGGGCCTGCTGGCCAGTGCTTTGGGGTTGGGAGGGTTGGATGAAGTGACCCGCTCGACTCTGGGCATGATCGGTTTCGTGGGCCTATGGGCGATCAAGCCACTCTTACTGGTACTGGGGTTCATAGCCGGGCTGCTGGTGGCCTTTTTCAACTGGATCTCGTCCATGTTTGGCGGCGGAGATCTCAGCGGGTTGGAACGGGCGGCGATGCAGATACAACAGTTCCATGATTCCATGCGTGAGGAAACCGGCGACGGCGGACTCCCAGCCATTTTGGGCACCCTGCTCAAAGGGCTTGGGTTCGTGGCCGCCGCCGGGTTGGCCGGTTGGTTGTTGTTCCGGATGTTTCGGCTTCGGCGCGGGTGGCATCCCCAGTCGGACGTGGAAGAAACCCGTGAGTCCATCTTTAGCTGGAGCAAGGCCAACAATGATCTTTCCGCATTCCTGGCCGAATGGTGGGGGAACCTGTCCAACTTGGGGAGCAGGGCCGGCAAAGGCCGTGGAGAACCCGGCACGCCCAGAGAGTTTTATCATGGCCTGCTGGAACTGGCCCAGGGCATTGGCCAGCCCAGGCGGGAGTGGCAAACCCCCAAGGAACACCAATGGGACCTTAAGGATTTGATGCCGGACACCGCGGTCAACGGGATAGTCGATGGCTTCCAATGGGCCCACTATGGCGACCAGGAAGCAAGCCAAGAGGAGATCGACTTCATGCGTAGGGACTGGCTGGAGATCAAGGCGTTTCTGGCCCGGCAGGAGAGCGCCCGTGAGAAGGCGGATGGCGAGGGGGACCGTGCTTCAGACCGTGCTTCAGATGGAGAGTCTAGCGAAGCTGGGGAATGACCTCGCTGGCCACGTTCTCCATCACCCTCCTGATGGAATCAACGTCACCGGAATTCAGGGCCAGGATCACGTGCTCGACGCCGGCGTTGCCGTAGGCCTCTATCGCCGCCGCCATACCTGCTGGATCGTTGCCGGGGAACGCGGTCCGGCCGGCCGCACGGCCGCTGGAAGGCCGGCCGTGGACTTGGACTTCCGCCCGTAAGGACCAAGTCAGTTGGCTGGGGTCCCTGCCCGCGGCCTTCGCCAAATCTTCTATCTCCCGCTTGGCCAGGCTGTATTCTTCCGGAGATACGCCCGACGGATGCCATCCGTCGCCCAGGGTTGCCGCCCGCCGCAGGGCGCCGGGGCTGGAACCGCCCACCCAGATGGGTATGTGGGGTTGCTGCACCGGTTTGGGGGAAAAATAAAGGTCGGAAAAGTCCCATCGGCGGCTGTGATAGCTGGGGCTGGGGCTGGACCATAACTCCCGCATCAGGTTGATGCATTCATCGGTCAGTGACGCCCTCTGACGCATGGGGATGCCCAGGGCCTGGAACTCCTCGGTCATTGCTCCTACACCGATGCCCAAGGTCACGCGTCCCCCCGACATTTGGTCCAGACTGGCGGTGTATTTGGCCAACTCCACTGGATTGTGATAGGGAAGCACCAACACCGAGGTACCCAGAATGACCTTTTTGGTGGTCGCCGCCAGGTAAGATAACGTACCCAAAGGATGGTAATAGGGCTTGTCTTGCAGGCGCTCCTGGATGTAGCCGGTGTTGAATAGGTGGTCCATCACCCAGACGGAGTCGTAACCCAACTCCTCGGCCAGCGGGCCAAATGCCACGACCTGTTGGGGATCAGATATGCCCCAATTGTTGGGGATGGTCACGCCAAACTTCATCGAAAACTCCGTTGATCTGGGAAGACTCCGTTACATCCGGGGGCAGACCGCACCGGAAAACACCGGACATTGCCCAATCAAATATGGCCGGGTGCTTACCGCTATCCAGCTTTGCCGGCTTTGATCGATTGGATCAGACGGGCCGTTTCCACGGCCGTTGCGGCGGCGTTGCTGCCTACGTTCCCCGCTTTGCCGCCGGAGCGGTTGAGGGCTTGTTCCATGTCTTCGGTGGTCAACACGCCAAAGATCGTGGGAACGCCGGTACCCAAGCTCACCGAGGCGATCCCCCCGGCGGCCTGGTTGGCCACCATCTCGTAATGGCCCGTCTCGCCCCGGATCACCGCCCCCAGACAGATAACGGCGTCGTAGTTTCCCGTTTGGGCCAGGGTCTTGGCCACCAGGGGCAGTTCAAAGGAGCCAGGCACCCAGACCACGCTGATGTCCTGGTCTCCCACGCCGTGGCGGGTCAGGGTGTCGATGGCGCCGGTCAAAAGCTGGCGCGTGATGATCTCGTTGAAACGGGCCGCCACCACCGCCACCTTCAGTCCCTGCCCGTTCAGGTCTCCTTTTATTTCTTTGGGCAAACCACCATCTCCCGGATTGAAATTTGTAGCAAAATCGGGGCTCGTGAGTATAGATCAACCTCCGGACGGGCCGTTGCCCTCGCCACGGACGCCGGCCTGGAGGACCTTTTCCAGCAATTGTGACTCGGTGACCGCACCGCCAAACCTGATGTGTTCGTTGATCACCGTAAAGGGGACCGATCTGATCCCGTAGTTTTGGGCCAACGCGGGAAATTCTTGGATCTCGACCACGTCGGCGGAGATATTCGGACATTCAAGGGCCATGGCGTGGGCCAAACGCGCCGGGACGGGACAGGCGGCGTCCGCGGGGGTCACGAAGATCTGGATATGGACTGGTTGGTTGACCTGCCGCAGCTTTCGCCGGGACGCGGTGGATAGGGGACTGACGCCCCGGGATATGGTCTTGATGTCCTCTACCAGGGTGGCCAGTTCATATCCCATGGGGATGCCGTAGAATTTGACGCGAAATTCGCTGGGGGATGCGCCGGCCCCGCTGATCGCCACGGCGGGAATCCGGGAAATGCCATGGTCCAGCGCGGTCTGGCTCTCCTGGTAAAAATCCACGGTGTCCACGTGGAGCTTGGGTGACAGGCTGGCCAATTCATCCATGAGTTGCTGGGTTTGCTGGCAGTAGGGGCACTCACGGCCGGGGACGGTGACCACCGACGGCCTCTGCGTGAAAAACTTTATGGCGACATCCGCCTTCAAGTCCTTGCGGAAAGTCCGCTTCAACTGGACTTTATCCCGGTCGGTGATGAGTGTTTGCTGTGCCATGGGGCAGGCTCCAGAAGTTGGCGCGGCCAATCAATACGGGCCCCGGCGCGCCGGCGCCGTCTGCTTGGGGGCGTCGCCGGTGGGCTGCCGCGGCCCTGCCGAGCCTAAATTCCAAACCGTGGTTCAGTGTACACGGGAACACAGCTGTTAGCCACCCTTGTTCAGCTCGTTGCGTATGGTGAACATTCGTTGGAACAAGGTGAAGCAGGACACCACCGCAATGACCAGGGCAAACCAGACGATCTGTTGGCTGATGAGACCGATCCCCAGTAAAACCACCCTTTCCGGGCGGGTCATCACCCCGGCGCGGGTGAAAACGCCCAGTCCCTCGCCCCGTGCCCTCAGGTAACTCACCATTTGGGAGAAGATCAGGGCCAGCAGCATGACGGTTACGAAGAAAAGGCGGTAGTCGTCGGTGAAATCGGCCCTCAGCCCGTAGATCACCAGGCCAAAAAATAAGGCCGCCTCACCCAACCGGTCGAACACCGAGTCCAAAAGGGCGCCGAAGGGGCGGACGGTGTTGGTCAACCTGGCCATCGCGCCATCCAACAGGTCCAGGGCGCTTCCCGCCAAGAACACGATGCCGCTGGCCAGCAGCCAGCCGCCTCCGGCCAGGAAAGATGCCCCGGCGCAGACCGCGAAGCCCAGGAGAGTGATGGCGTTGGGAGTCAGCTTAAGCGCGAGAAGGAAACGGGCGCCCGGCAGTTCAACGTAGCGGAGCACTACGGCTCTAAATCGCTCTCGCCCCAAAATGCCCATTCGCCGAATCCAAACACTGGTAATAGTAGTCTTCCACCTGGCGGGCCACCTCTTCCCAACGGTATTGGTCGACCGTCAGACGCCCTTCTTCTCCCATGCGCCGCCTTAATGCCGGGTCTTTGACCAGCCGGGACAGAGCGGCAGCCAGTTCATCGCTGTTTTTGGGAGGGACCAATATCCCTTGTTTATCGTTGGAGATGATGTTGGCGTAGCCTTCGATGTCGGATGCCACCACCGGCCTGCCCACCGCCATGGCTTCCAGCAACACGATACCGAAGCTTTCGGAACCGGTGGCCGGGGAGCAGAATATGTCGGCTGAGGCGTAGTACCGGGGCAGGTCCGTCTGGGAGACGGGGCCGATGAATTCCACGTCCTGCAGATTTTGCGCGCCCAATATCCGGTGGGAGTCTTTGTCCGGGTTGCCGGGGCCTACCACCAGCAATCTGATGTCCGGATTTTCCCATTTCAGTTTGCTGTAGGCCTCCAACAGGTATTTCAGGCCCTTGCGCTTTTCCAGACGTCCCACGAAAAGGATATTGGTCTTGCCGTCCCGGTACTGGGGCCAGGGGACGGCGTCGCTGGTGAAGTGGTCCAGGTCTATGCCGTTGGGGATTATCTTATATTCGCGGGGAAAGGTGTTGTTTACATAACGTTGGGCGGCGGGGGATACCGCGATGGCGCCGTGGAGGCGCTGATGCCACCGTTTGGTGATGGGGTGGCTGAGTTTGTAAAGATGGCTGTGGTTATTGGAGGCGTGAAAGGTGCCCACATTGACCGCGTGGGAGAATTCCAGGACACAAAGGGGCAGAATGGGGGCCATGGGTTCGTGAAGGTGGATGATGTCGAAGTCCTCTTTTTCCAGGAGGGCCCTGATCTTTGGGTAGAGCCACCAGGAAAGAGACACCCTGGCGATCGATCCGCCGCTGGGCAGTGGCACGGACCGGCCCATGGGAACGAATCTATCGGCGTCTTCACATTGACGGGAAGGTGTCTGGGGAGCCAATACGTGGACCTGATGGCCGGAGCG
Source organism: Chloroflexota bacterium (assembly GCA_022562335.1). GTDB lineage: Bacteria > Chloroflexota > Dehalococcoidia > Lucifugimonadales > UBA3495 > Io17-Chloro-G2. Next base: position 14,952 of record JADFPM010000007.1, on the reverse strand, counting down.
GCCCAACTCCCGGGCCAGGTGGCTGACGTGGGCCGTCACACCGCCGGGCCAGGTGAAGTCATAGGGCGAGACCATCGCGATTTTCAATGAGGTCCTCCAGTCCCAGCCACCATTGATTCGGCCGCCGGTCCTATCTACCCCTCGCCGGCGATGAACGCTTCCACCATGTCCCGCGCCACGTCGTCGGTATACTGCGTGGGAGGAGACTTCATAAAGTAGGCGCTGGGGCCCAAAATGGCCCCGCTGATATTCCGGTCCATGGCCAACTTGGCGCAGCGGACGGCGTCGACCACCACTCCAGCTGAGTTGGGACTGTCCCAGACTTCGAGTTTGACTTCCATGTTTATGGGCGCGCCACCGAATGATTCGCCTTCCAGCCTTATGTGGCACCACTTGCGGTCTTGCAGCCATGGTACGTGGTCGCTGGGCCCGACGTGGATATTGTCCGGGTCTATCTCATCGTCCATCTGGGAGGTCACGGCCGCTGTCTTCGAGATCCGCTTGGATACCGTCCTCTCCCTTTCCAGCAGATTCAGGAAGTCGGTGTTTCCACCAAAGTTCAGCTGGTAGGTGTTCAAGATCTTCACGCCACGGTCTTCAAATAAACGGGTCAGGACCCGGTGGGTTATGGTTGCCCCCAATTGGGACTTGATGTCGTCGCCGACGATGGGCACGCCTCGCTCTTCAAACCGGTTGCGCCAGTATTCTTCCTTGGCGATGAATACGGGGATGCAGTTGATCATGGCGCAGCGGGCGTCTAGGATCTGCTCGACATACCACTTGGTGGCCATTTCGCTGCCCACCGGCAGGTAGTTGATGACCACGTCCACTTCGCGCTCTTTGAGGATGCCCGATATGTCGACCGTGGGATGGGGAGATTTCTTGACCAGGTGAGACACGTATTTGCCGATGCCGTCGTGGGTCATCCCCCGTTCCACCGTCACCCCGGTGTGGGGTACGTCGGCGAACTTCAGCGTGTTGTTGGGCTTGGTGAATATGACTTCGGATAGGTCATGGCCGACCTTGTTTTCGTCGATGTCAAAGGCGGCAACCACCTCGATGTCTTCGATGCGGTACTCACCGATGGTAGTGTGCATCACTCCCGGGACATCTTCGTCCTCGGGCAACTCAACGTAGTGGTGAATGCCCTGTACAAAGGAGGAAGCACAGTTCCCAACCCCGATGATTGCTACCTTAATCTTCCCCAATGTTGGCGCTCCTTTTCTCGTCAAATTCTAACTCTCCACGGCGGGAGAGGCGGCTGAATTGTAGCAAACCGCCCTGCCTGGAACAAGGGCTGGCGCACCAGCTTGCAAGCATAATCACTTTGCGCGCCTTGGCCAGCCATGGTTTGGGATCAAAACCGGTTGGGCGCCGCCGGATGGAAGATCAGCCCATCTCGAAGAACCGGAAGATCGCGGTGCGGTCGTCGTGCCGGAACCGCCGTCCCAGTTGCTCTGGGATGTGGCCCACTTCCAGGCGGCCAACGATGGTGCTGTTCACCCGTTGGGACGCGTCCTCCGGGTCCGAGGCCGCCTGCACCATTTCCGCCAACTCGCTCGATTGGACGTTGTCGCTGACGCCATCGGTAGCCAGCACCACCCTGGTGCCCGGCTCAACGGTGAAATCCATCCTCACCAGGTTGTTTAAATCGCCGGCTGCGCCCACGGCCTTGGCCACGCCCACGTGCAGAAAACCGCCGATCCTGCCGGTCAATTGTTGAACGGAGTCCCCTTTCATGATGTAAACCGGGCTATCTCCGGCGCTCAGTATGTACATCTGGCCGTCAAGGAACAGCGCGGCCGACACCGTGGTCAATAGAAAACGGCCCCCACCGACCTCGAAGAACTCCTGGTTGATCTCCTCCAAGACTTTGACTACGTCGTCCGGCGACGTGATCGTTGCCGTTGTCAGCGCTGCCACCAAGGATTGGCTGGCTTCCCCCCCACCGTGTCCGGTGACGCCATCCATGACGGCGTCCAAAAACTCGCCCCCTCCCAGGTCTCGGAGCAAAAAGCTGTCTTCACCATGGGTGGAATTGTCTAGAAACGTGGCGACTGAACTTGCCAGCATAGGCTATTTCCTTAAGTAATCCATAAGTCCGTATAAGTCCTTGCAAAAGTCTCTAGCTAGGTAGGACGTACGGTTTTTGCCGGGTGATCTGCCTGATCTATAAGGTCGTCCTTGCCCAAAGGAGATTTGGTCAGCAATGGGCTTGAGACTGAAACTCCGCCAACTCCACGTCGGGATCGAACAGGAACTTGCGCCAGTAGTCCGCCTTTAGCCACTCACAAGCTTCTTCCCAAGCCTGCCGCGCCAGCGGGTAATCGGGAAGTTCGCTGTTGCGCTGTCGAACAGAATCAAAATAAAAATCCAAGTCCTGCCTGAAATCCTCCAATCCGGAATAAGACCGGCCGCGGACCTTTTTGATCATTTCCAACGCCGCCGCCCGGCAAGCATCGTCCTGGCTTTCAAAGGCGGCTTCCAAATCGGCAAGTTCCTCTTCAAAGCGAATCACGGGGCGCAGGCCGTAGGGGTCACGGTAACCGGCTGCTTGTTCCGGAGGGCGCTGAGGAGTGGTGTAAAACTTCAGGACCTCCAGAAAGAAATCGTGGATATCCGCCGGAGTGGTTTGCCGCCGGTTTCCCGGGTGTTCTTCTCTTTTGCTGGGTTTTAACGGGACCAGCCCTCCGCAGTCGATCACGGTGGTGCGTCCGGCGCCCGGCTGGTAGAAGATGTTCTGGGGCCGCAGGTCCAATAACAGGTACCCGGCCTTCAGGAACGTCTCCTCCACGTCCAATATTTGCTGCTGCACCGGAAATGCCGGCTGCCCATCGGTCTGGCCGAGAGGAAAAAGGGCGAACAGGTTTTGACCCACTCCGATGGGCACTCCGGTGATCCGGGCCATCTGGTCCCCCAAAAGGGGGATGCCCTTGGCCCGCTCTTCCACCGTGACGCGGTATTCATTGCCCAGGGAGTCGCCAAAAAAAGCGTCGTGGTTGGCGGGTTCTGTGTATCCCAAGATGGGCACGATCCCCGTGAGTGACGCTCCCATTTCCTGGTGAGCTTGGAGGAGCCTTTGGGTGCGGGCCTCGGCGCCGCCGTGCTGGTTTAGCCGGATCATCTGGGGCACGGGCCGTTTGAGGACCACCTGGTTGCCCGTTTCCCGGTCCACGGCGGTGCGGACTTCGTAGTCGGCGCCGGTGCCCAGCCTGCTGCCGGGTTCGTAGCGTTCCAGGGTCACCAGCTCCATGCCCAGTTTCTCCAAAATTGCTATCGCGCAGGGTGTGGGTGTCAGTCACGGACCGCCGTGAGAACACCGCTATCGGCTAAAGTATAGCACGGTCATTCTTGGCCCAGCGTGCCTGGACCCAGAATACAGCCGGAACCAGATTATTATAAATCGTTGCCGTTATGGCGCCCGGAATATCAGTGTGGTCCAGTCTTCCCGCGGGCAGTCTTCAATCAATCGCAGACCCGCAGCAGTCACGGATTCCACCACCTGCGTCTTCTGTTCGTTCAAAAAACCCGAAGCGATGAATGCGCCTTGATCCTTTAGGGAGGGCGCGATGAAGGGCGCCCGCTCGCAGATGGCCCTTTGGGATATATTGGCCACCACTAGATCGAATTCCTGAGCCGGGGCCAGGGCATGGGGCAGCGAGCCCTGGGCGATGGTAACCCGGCGCTGTAATCTGGTGCGGCGAAAATTTTGCCGGGCGGCGCGGATGGCCTGGGGGTCGATGTCCATGGCAACCGCTCGGTCCGCGCCCAATTTCAATGCGGTGATAGTAAGAATACCCGATCCGGTGCCCAGGTCCAACACCGTCATACCCGGCTGGATCAACCGTTCCAACGCCTCCATGCAACCATAGGTGGTTGGGTGGTACCCGGTGCCAAAGGCCATGCCGGGGTCCAGTTCGATGACCAGTTGCCCCGGGGTTGCCTGATGCTCGATCCACGTCGGTTTGATCAACAGCCTCCGGCCAACTTCCAGAAGGGTGAAATGGGACTTCCAGGCCGTCTCCCAATCATCGCCGTCTCCTATGGGAGTGAAGGTCAGGTCCCCCACGGGCTCCAGCACGTTGATCAACTTGACCCCCACTTCTATATGGGCCAGCCGTTGCCGGGAGGTGGTGGTGAGGTAGGTGCGCAGGATCACCTGTCCGCCGCCCAGCGGTTCCATGGCCAGACCGTGGCCGTAACGGGAGAAAAGATACGAGACCGGCTCGACGTACTCATCGGGCACTTGGATGCTGATCTCTTGCCAGGTCAAACTTCCTCCAAACAAAAAGCCCGGGTCAATACTTCCCCGGGCCGCCCGGCGCCGAATGGCATCCCAATATGGTGAGGCAGCAAATAAGGTTCGAAGGATTGTGACCGGGCCGATCGGTATCCGTGGTTTGGTGCGTTAATTCGTGGGTCTCCGTTGCCTGAGGTCAACACATGGAATCTTTGATACGCTCAAAGGCTCCATTATCAGGATCTCCGATTTCGATTTCACCGCCGCGGAGAGGAACTTCTTTATGGCCGGGGGCGCCATCTCCCGGTCAATCGTGTTCCGCATCTGCCGTTTGGCCTGAACGGGAGGAGTCGCGGGGCTGGTCGGTAGGGGCGCTCTCCCCGGAATCTCCGTTACCGGACATGCTCCGGGCCAATTGCTCGAGCAGGGCCCGTTGCTCAGCGTTCAATCGGTTGGGGACTTTCAAATCCACCAGAATCCGCAGGTCGCCTCTCCGGTTGAGGTTCAGATGAGGTACGCCTTTGCCTTTGATCCTAAACTCAGCACCGGGTTGGGTACCCTGGGGGACCTTCAACTTTTCGTCTTCGCCGTCCAACGTGGGAACGTATTTTTCAACGCCCAGAGCCGCCTCGGCCACATTTAGAGGCATAAAGTAAACCAGATCGTTGCCGTCCCGTTGGAATATCTGGTGCTCCTTGACGGTCAGGTGGACGTAGAGGTTTCCCGCCGGGCCGCCTCCAGAGCCAATGTCTCCCTCCCCGGTGAGGCGGACCTGCATGCCGTCATCCACGCCGGCCGGGATCTTGACCGATATCTTCCTCTCCCGCCGCTCCTGGCCGGCGCCGCGGCAGATGTTGCAAGACTTCTCGATGACTTTGCCGGCGCCCCGGCAGGTGGTGCATGTGGTGATCTGGGCGAATTGGCCGAAGATGCTACGCTGGGCCCGGCGCACTTGGCCGCTGCCCCGGCAGGTGGGGCATTTGTTTATGGCGGTGCCCGGTTCGTTTCCTGCCCCGGAGCAGCGTTGGCACTTTTCCAAGCGGGTCACGTTAACCTGGCGTTCCGCCCCGAATATCGATTCTTCAAATGAGAGAGACACCCGCTGGTTTATGTCTCCACCACGCTGGGGCTCCCGGGTACGGCGTCCCGAGGCGTCTCCGAAAAATGAGTCGAAAATATCTCCGAAGCCGCCGAAGACATCGAAACCGTCAAAGGGCCTGTCGAACCCTCCATTGGCGCCCATACCGGCTCTGCCGAAGGAGTCGTACTGGGCCCTTTTCTTGGAATCAGACAAGACCTGATAGGCTTCGTTTATCTCCTTGAATTTTTCTTCAGCGCCTGCCTCTTTATTCCTGTCGGGGTGATATTGCATCGCCATTTTGCGGAATGCCCGGCGAATCTCTTCGTCGTTATCCGTTTTGGAGACTCCCAGAACGTCGTAGTAGTCCCGGTTGGCCATGAACAACCCCTTTAGACCGTTAGATGGATGCAGTCAAATGAATTTGGCTATTAGCCATTAAATTATAGGGCAGAAGGCTGGCCGTCTCAATACCATTGACGGCTTGAGATCGCCAAAGAAGGCGTTGTGGAAAGATGCGGCGCCGTTGGCCAGGCCTGGGAGAGGCGGAAAATTTTTAGCATAAGCGCCGCGTTTAAGAACGGATTACGTAGCAATATCGCTGAATCTTTAAATTTTCATACCCAATATCAAATCGTCCAGTCTGAGGCTGTATGGGGCGTTTTCACCTTGACACCAATTACGTAAATCGCTAGGATGATATCAGAGGAGACGCCGTCTCCTTGATTTGGCTTATTAGTACGGAAAGGAAGAGGTGGGAACTTGGAAATAGCCCTCGTAGTCCTAGCCGTCCTAGCGGCCGCAGGGATAGGGGTAGCAACCTGGCAACATTTCAAGAGTAGAGTAGACGGTACAAGGCTGCAAAACGCCAGCCAACAAGCCACGAAAATAACCAACGATGCTGAAGATGAGAAGCGTAAGATTATGCTGGCTGCCCAGGAAGAGGTGCTGAGGCAGCGCACCGAGAGTGAACGAGAGATTCAGGTGCAGCGCCAAGAAGTGACCCAGATGGAGCACCGCTACATCCAGCGGGAAGAGCAGTTTGATCGGAGGACCGAATCGCTGGAAAAGCAACAACTGGGGTTGGCGGATAAAGAACAAGAACTGGAGACAGCTCGGGGAGAGGTGGATGCGCTAAAGGCCAAGCAGCTACAGACTCTCGAGGAGTTGGCGGGTCTTACCGTAAAGGACGCCCGTCAATTGGTGCTCAAACAGGGTGAAGACGATGCCCAGCTCGAGCTGGGGCGGCGCTATCTGGAATTAGAGCGTGAGCACAAGGAAAGAGCCGACGCTAACGCCCGCAGCATCGTAACCCTGGCAATAAACCGTCTAGCTACCGATGTTGTATCCGAGGTCACCACCTCGGTGGTATCCCTGCCCAACGATGAGATGAAGGGACGTCTCATCGGCCGCGAAGGGCGTAACATAAGAACACTGGAATCCCTTACCGGGGTCGACGTCATAATAGACGACACTCCGGAAGTGGTCACCGTATCTTGTTTCGATCCCGTAAGGCGGGAGGTCGCCAAGCTGGCACTGGAAAAACTGGTGTCCGATGGGCGAATCCAACCGGCGCGCATCGAAGAGACCGTGATCAAGGCGCAGGAAGAGATCGAGCAGACGATCTGGAAAGCCGGTGAAGAAGCCACCTTTGAGGTGGGAGTCAGCGGCCTGGACCCGGAGTTGATCAGGCACCTGGGCCGGTTAAAGTACCGGTACAGCTACGGCGAAAACGTGCTGAAACACTCCATGGAAGTCGCCTTGCTATCGGGAATGTTGGCAGCCGAAGCCGGCGCCGACGTCCAGGTGGCGAAACTCGGCGGTCTGCTCCATGACATAGGCAAGGCTCTGACCCACGAAGTCTCGGGCCCCCACGCTGAGATCGGGGCAGAACTGGCCAAGAAACACGGGATCCACTACAACTCCTACGTGGGAATCTTGGAGCACCACAGCGACGAGCACGAGACCATCGAGTCGTTCTTGATAGCCGCTGCTGACGCGATCAGCGCCTCCCGTCCCGGGGCAAGAAAGGAATCCCTGGAGCTCTACGTAAAACGGTTGCAAGACTTGGAGGCAGTGGCCACCGGGTTCGACGGCGTGGAACGCGCCTTTGCCATCCAGGCCGGCCGGGAGGTCCGGGTGATGGTTAAACCCGAAGACCTGGACGACGTGCAAGCGTCTTCGTTGGCCCGGAATATCGCCCGTAAAGTGGCGGAGGACCTGGTGTTTCCCGGCCAGATCAAAGTCACGGTGATTCGGGAGACACGTAACGTGGAGTATGCCCGTTAGTCCTTTAGCCGGGGTGAACCGGGTGGCCGAGTAAGGCGAACCCACCACTGGGAAAATGGATAGAGGGGCCCAATTCCCGGAGTAACCCGGAGGTTGGGCCCCTTTTGACATAGCGGAAAAGGAGAAAATGTCCTTGCGCATCTTGATGATTGGCGACGTTATCGGCAAACCGGGCCGAAGGGCGGTCAAGGCGTTGTTGCCCGGCATACGCGCCGAACATGGAATTGACTTGGTGATCGCCAACGGCGAGAATGTCGCGGGCGGTTTTGGCATCACCCAGGATACGGCCTACGAGCTGTTGGACAGCGGCGTGGACGTACTCACGTCGGGCAATCACATTTGGGACCAGAAGGAGATCATCCCCCACATGGAAGAGGGGCTCCCTCTGATACGGCCCGCAAATTATCCCAATGCCCCAGGACGAGGCTATATCGTGGCCCAGGGCGTGATGGTGTTGAATCTGATGGGAAGGGTTTTCATGCCCGCGTTGGATTGCCCCTTCCGCACCGCCACCCGTATCTTGGACGAAACACAAGATTCGGCGCCAAAGGTGATCATCGTCGACTTCCATGCGGAGGCCACGTCTGAGAAACAGGCCATGGGATGGTATCTGGATGGCCGGGTCAGCGCCGTGTTGGGTACCCACACGCATGTGGGCACCGTGGATGCCCGGGTGTTGCCCAAGGGAACGGCCTACCTGACCGACGTGGGAATGACCGGACCGGTGGATTCGGTCATCGGCAGCGATACCAGCGCCGTCTTGGAGCGGTTCCTGACTGGAATGCCCCAACGCCTCCCAGTCGGCAGCGGCCAGGTGGTGATGAATTCGGTCCTGGTGGAGGTGGACCCCGAAACGGGAAAGGCGTTGAATGTCGAACGGATCGATAGGGCAGACAACTGAAATGAGCGTTTTAGTTGACCTGCATCTTCATACCACCGCCTCCGACGGCAGGCTGTCCCCCACCGAGTTGATACGATTGGTTGCCGGGAAAGGCTTGAAACAGATCTCTATCTCCGATCATGACTCCACCGAGGGGTTGGCCGAGGCTTACGAAGCCGCCCGGGAATTCCCAGATCTGAGGATCATTCCGGGCATCGAGCTCAGCACCGACGTGCCGGGAGATGAGGTCCACATGCTTGGCTATTTCATCCAATACCAGGATGAAGAGTTCCAGAAGGTGTTGCAGGGTTTTCGCAGCGGACGGCTGGAACGTGGCCGTGCCATGGTGGATAAGCTGGACGAATTAGGGATGCATATCTCTTGGGAGCGGGTCCAGGAAATCGCCGGTGACGGATCGGTGGGCAGGCCCCACGTCGCGCTGGCCCTGGTGGAACAGGGGTATTTCAAGGAACCCAAAGATGCGTTTGAAGAATACCTGGGCCGCGACGGACTGGCCTACGCCGAACGGGAAAAGATGACCCCGGCCGACGGGGTGGGGTTGCTGAAGTCCGTGGGTGGGGTGCCGGTGCTGGCCCATCCCACATATCTAAATGACATGGAAGCGACCATAGTCCATTTGAAAGCCGCGGGCCTGATGGGCATGGAGGTTTTCTATGCCCAATATTCTCCCGAAACGGTGCAGGAGTTGGCGGTGCTGGCGGCCAAGTACGACCTTATCCCCTGCGGCGGGAGCGACTACCACGGGCTGGGCAATACCGGCGAGCCCTTGCCGGGTACCATGGGACCTCCACTCGAAACTGTGGAACGCTTAGAAGAAGCGGCTCGGAAGATCGCGCTGGCCCAGTAGCACCGCGTTTGGGCGCCGGAATGTGATGGACCTGGTTTGGCTTTACATCTATTCTTACCTGATCGGCTCGGTTCCCACCGCGTACATCATTGGCAAGCTGGTAAAAGGCGTCGACCTTCGCAACGTCGGCAGCGGCAACGTGGGTGCTTCCAACCTGTACCAAGTCGCGGGAAAACGCTGGCTGGCGCCTCTGGGCCTGTTCGAGTTGCTCGTCAAAGGCGGCTCTTCCCTCTGGATAGGACAATACCTCATCGGCTTGGACCGGTCATCCATCTTCCTGATGGCCGCGCCTCTGTTTGCCGTGGCCGGAAACAACTGGTCGATCTTCCTGAGGTTTCAAGGCGGTCGCGGCGTGGCGGTCGCGTTTGGGACTCTGATGGCGCTGTCGCCTTTGTTGCTGGGCGCATTTGCCGCCGTGGCCTTGGGCGGCTGGGCGGTGACGCGAAGCGCGGGAGTGTGGGTATTGACCGCCCTGGCGCTGTTGCCCCTATGGGCCACGATATCCGGCGCACCAACCTCTTTGGCCTTATATTGCACCTGCCTGGTGGCGCTGATAATCTTAAAGAGGTTGCTGTCTAATATGACGGGGTTTCCTAAGGACATCTCCCGAAAGAGGGTTTTGTTCAACCGGTTGTTTTTGGACCGGGACGTGAACGACCGTGCGGATTGGGTAAAGCGGGTTGAGGAAAGCAGGAACTGACGGCGTCACCGGTGGAGTAGCCGGTTCTTGGATAGGCGGATAGGGAGGATGGCTCGGGACCATGGACCCATCATCACGAACTGAGCAGGAGATCCCCCAGGCTTTACACTGCCATTGGCATCCCCAGGTGGAGACTGGATTGAGTTGTAGCCGGTGCGGCAAAAGCGTTTGCACCCAGTGCATGGTGCAGGCGAACGTTGGCATCCGGTGCAAGGAATGTGGAAAAGCGGTTCGGATGCCGACCTTCGACGTGACTCCGGCCTATTACGCCAGGGCCGTGGGGGTAGGTCTGGCCGGGGCCGTTGGCGGAGGGGTGCTGTGGAGTGTGTTCAACCTCTTTTTCCGGGGAATACCATTTTTGCCGTCGTTGGTGGCCATGGGGATCGGCTACGCAGTTGGTGAATTGATCAGCCTGGCGGTGAACCGAAAACGGGGTACGGGCCTGGCTTGGATCGCCGGCTGTTCGGTGGCGGCGGCGTTCCTGATCAGTTGGCAAATCTTGCCGTTCAGTTTCGGGCTAATAGGACTTCTCTTCTTGGGAATCGGCGTCTACATGGCTGTCCAACGGGTCCGCTAGTTCGTCCCAAAGGCGTTGGACCGTTTTGCCGATGACATCGGCCTGAAATCCACGGCGTTGCAGGTGGGCCCACAGCCGCTGTTTGAAGCGGGCGTAACCGGCCCCCTTTAGCCTGGCAGCGGGTTTCTGGGCTGCCAGATACGCGTTCCCGGCGCCGTCGAACCCCTCCAGGGCCGTCTCGGCCAACTCCCGGCTCACACCCAAACGCGACAGTTCCTGACGTATCAACCCCTCGCTGCGGGGACGTCGAAGCTCCCGTTGACGGCCCCATTCAGCCGCGAATGCCGCATCGTCCAGATACCGTTGATCCCGTAGCCAGGCAACCACCCGGTCCACCACATCGCCGGTATAGCTTGACCCCAGGCGGCGGCTTACTTCCGCTTCGCTCCTAGACCGGTGAGCCAGGAACCTCAACGCGGCCGTTCGGGCCCGGTTGAACGAAGCATCAGATGGTTCGTTGGGGCTATCGTTTGGCTCAGACGTTTGATGCGCCTGATGTGGAATGGTCTTCATGATAAACCGCTGGCGGTATCCGGCTGCCCTTATTGGTGGGCCAGTGGGATCTTGGCTGATGTCTCCGGGATGGGCCGGGAACAAGACCTTTCCGCTTGGAGAAGTGAAAAGGTCTTGTCAACCTGATGCTGTTGGCCGGTTTGCCGAAACCGGGAGGAGCTTATTCCGGATCTTCGTCTTCTGCTGGGGATGTCTGCAATAATCCCTCGGAGATGGTCCCGTTGCTGGAGGGATCGGTAGGTTCTGCTAAGGATTCGGTGGGCTCCTCGGCTCCAGACATCCTGGCCCTGACCCTCGCCTCGATAGAATCGGCGATCTCGGGGTGTTGGGTCAAGAATTCCTTGGAATTCTCCCTTCCCTGGCCCAATTTGGTTTCTCCGTAGGAATAGAACGCGCCGGACTTCTTGATGATGCCCTGGTCGCTACCCAATTCCAACAGGTCGCCGGTCTTGCTGATGCCGTGGTTGAACATGATGTCGAACTCGGCCACGCGGAAGGGGGCGGCCACCTTGTTCTTGACGACCCTGGCCCGCACCCGGTTTCCGGTGATCTCGGAACCCTGTTTGATGGACTCGATGCGCCGCAGGTCTATGCGAACGGAACTGTAAAACTTCAATGCCCGGCCGCCGGGAGTTACCTCGGGGTTTCCGTAGGTGACCCCGATCTTTTCCCTTAACTGGTTGATGAAAACCACGGCGGTGTGGGATTTGCTGATGGAGGAGGTGAGCTTGCGCAATGCTTGGGACATCAACCTGGCCTGCAATCCCATGTGGCTGTCGCCCATGTCGCCTTCGATCTCGGCCTGGGGAACCAGGGCGGCCACGCTGTCTATGATGATTGCGTCCACCGCGCCGCTGCGCACCAGTTGCTCGGTGATGTCCAGGGCCTGCTCGGCGCTGTCGGGCTGGGCGATGAGCAACTCATCAAGATTCAAACCGCAGTTTGCAGCATAGCTGGGGTCCATGGCGTGTTCCACGTCGATGTAGGCCGCGGTTCCACCCGCTTTTTGGGTTTCGGCCATGATGTGGATGGCCAAAGTGGATTTACCAGCGGATTCCCCTCCGAATATCTCGGTCACCCGTCCCCTGGGGATGCCGCCCACGCCCAAGGCCACGTCCAACGCCAGGGAGCCGGTGGGGATGGCGTCGCTGATAAACTGGTTTCGCATCTCCCCCAGCCGCATCACCGCACCCTTGCCGTGGTCTTTCTCGATACGCCCCAGCGCGATTTCCAATGCCGCCCGTTTATCGTCTGCCGTACGTTTTTCGTCTTGCATTCCCTTCATCGTTCCCCTCTTCTCCCGATAGAACTTGGGCCGGTCTAGCTTTGGCCGGATGCTAACATAGGCCTATTTTTGGAACAAGAAGCAGGTGTCAGCTTACGGCGGTTCCATTTGGTAGTTCAATACCTGAAAATCAGGTACTGGTTCGGGCCAACTGGCCCGGCGGCTAAAATTCTCAAGAACCGCCCTTGAATCCCAAGCTCACCACCCCGTTTTCGACCACCACCGGGGTGATGCGCTCGCCCTTGGATAAAGCCAGCAGATCGGGGATCTTATCCGTTTCGATGGAAACATCGATTTCCACGTAATCCACCTTTCTTTGGCGGAAATCCATTTTGGCTGCCGCCGAAAAGGCGCAGTCGGGATGGGTGTAGATCAAATTCGCTGATTGGTTCCCTTGCGTCAAATCAATCTCCCTTTGCTGCTGATGGCTGAATGATCTCAAAGATCATCTGGGGCGAAAGTCACCGGGTTTCCCTGGTTATCATTGTAATGGGACCGCCAACACCCTTCAAGGTGGGAGGGGTTGATCGGAGCCCAGTGTTGAGCTTGCGTGGTATCCTAGATGGGTATGACTACCTATGATGGTTTGCTGAACGAACTGGCCCGCCTGCTGGCCGACAATGCCATAGGCTTAGACCGCTTGGCGGCTCGGCCCCGCGGCAACCGGTTGCCGGAAGAAACCCGCGAATCCATCGTGACGGTGCTGGATAAACTGGACCTGGTACTGCCGGTGTCGTCCAACGGCGACGAGGCCGCGAATCGCTCCTCGGCGCTGGTCTACGGGAACGGTTGTTTCTCGGTACGCCGGTACGAAGCCGCCTCGGAGACCTATCACCGTCTGCTGCAAGCCGACCACTCCGACACCAGCGCCGGGTTCAACCTGGGCTTGTGCTATTTGAGGTTGAAGCGGCTATCCGACGCGGTGGACGCGTTCACCTATCTGTTGCAAACAGACCCTGACATGGCTGAGGCCTACTACCAGCGCGGCAATGCTAATGATGACCTGGATCAGGGAGACTTGGCCCTGGCCGACTATGCCCGAGCCATTGAAATCAAGCCGGATTACCTTCAGGCCTACTACAATCGGGGCGTGGTTTTGGCCCGTTTGGGCCGTCACCAAGAGGCTGTCACCGAGTTCGACCAGGTCATCTCGCTGCAACCGGCCTTGTCCAACGCCCACCTGAATCTGGGCGCGTCCCTGGACGAACTGGACCGGCACGAGGATGCCATCGCCGCTTATACCGAAGCGGTCGGCTGCAACCCGGAGAACGCCAATGCCTATTTCAACCGGGCCAGGACCCACTACTTTTTGGGTCACATTCAAGAGACCATCGACGACTATACCGAGGCCATCAAATTGGCCCCCGACGATGCGGAAGCCTTCAACAACCGGGGCTTGGCCCACGACGTGGCCGGCGACTACCAAAAGGCTGTGGAAGACTACCAGGAGGCCATGGCGCTGCGGCCCGGTTTTGCCGAGGCCATGAGCAACCGGGGAGCGGCCCTGGAAGCCTTGGACGATCTTCAGGGGGCTTTGGGGGATTACCAGGAAGCCCTGGCCATCGCGCCGGGGTTCGCCGCCGCCCACTATAACGCCGCCCGGCTTCACGCTAAGACCGGGGACCTGGACAAGTGTCTGGTTCATCTGGAGCAGGCAGTGGATCTGGAGCCCGGCCTGCGGAGCGAGGCGGCAAGGGACGACAATCTGGGGTGGGTGTTGAAGATGCGTACTTTAAAAGAAGACCGGGAAAAGCCGGGACGCCGGGGTTGAGACTACCTGTTTTCCGGCGCGGTCGGACCCAGGTCTGACTCGTCTTCCAAATCCAGATCCAAGTCCGATTCCAGGTCCAAAGTGATGGTGTCTTCGCCGGGCGGGATTCCCCGCCGTTGGTGGCCAATGATGTTTCTGGCAAATACCAACATAGCCAAGCCGATCAGACCCATGACCATCGGGCGGTCGATTTGGTAAAACAGGCTCAGCGATAGCATCACCAGCATGCCAAACGCCATGCCCCAGGCCGACCGCAGAGCCGACCGTCTGCGAAGGAGGACAACGGCGGTTCCCGAGGCCAGGCCCAACAGACCCAACGCGGGAATAATGGTGATGAAAAGCCCGATCATGGTGGCCATTCCGTCGCCGCCCCTGAATCCAGCGAACAACGACTTCCAGTGGCCCAGCAACGCGGCAGCTCCCACCAGTAACACCAATGGGCCGGTCACCGCCAGCAACCAGGCGATGATGATCGCCAGGGCGCCCTTGGCTACGTCGCCCACAAAAACCAGGAAGCCGATGCGGCGGCCAATGTTCCAAAACACGTTGGCGGTCCCTGCGTTGCGGCTGCCGGTGGTGTAAATGTCCACTCCCTTAAGGCGGCCCGCCAAGGAAGCGAAGGGGATGGATCCCAGCAGGTAGCCCATCAACATGGCCGCCAGGACCCTTTCGATCAGATCAAAATCAAATGGCACTAATGGTATGTCCTTGCAAGATCCGTCAGCATTACGCTTAGGGAGACCAAGCTATC
>JADFPM010000006.1 GCA_022562335.1 Chloroflexota bacterium | reverse complement strand
TTCGTGGTGAGCCTGTCGAATCGTCTTTTGGGATGGTTGCCAATTATTTCGGGAGGAGTCTGTCATGAAAGTAGGCGTGAATCTGATAAATTTTGGGCCCGGCGCCAGCGCCGAATCGATGAAACGGTGGGTCCAGATCTCGGAATCCCTGGGATACCATCTGATGATGACGTCCGATCACATCGGCATAACCCCCGATGTGCAGGAACGTTATCCCGCCCCGTTCTACGAGCCCTTGACCACCCTGGGTTGGATGGCGGGCATCACCCACAAGATGGAGATCGGCACCACGGTGATCATCGCGCCCTACCGGAACGTATTGGAGCTGGCCAGAGCGTGCGCCAACGTGGACCAGCTCAGCGGCGGGCGGTTCATCCTGGGAGTGGGCATCGGTTGGGCGCAGCAGGAATTCCAGGCCCTGGGAGTGTCTTTCAAGGACCGGGGCGCCATCACCAACGAAGTGCTGGAGGCCATCACCCTCTTATGGACCCAGGACGTGGCATCGTATGAGGGACGCTATATCTCGTTCAAGGACGTGAACACGGGGCCGCGCCCGGTGAGGTCTCCGAGACCGCCCATCTGGGTCGGGGGCGCCAGCGATGCGGCCCTGCGGCGCACCGTCCGCTACGCCGACGCCTGGCATCCCATCCGCATCCGGGTGGACTGGCTGAGGGAGACGGGGATACCCCGGTTGACTCAAACCGCCGGCAAAGAAGGCCGGCCCGTGCCGGCGATATGTCCCAGGATCAGGCTTCGCATAACCGATTCGCCCGTCCCGGAAGACCAGCGCGTCGCCGGCGAGGGAAGTCTAGACCAGGTGCGCCGGGACATGGCGGGCCTGGAGGAACTTGGCTGCCAGTACGTGCTTTTGGACAACTACCATGACGACCTGGAAGCGATAAAAAATAACGAGGCGTCGTGGAGCATGCTGGCTTTGATGGCGGAAAAAGTCGTGGACCTGGCCAACGAGACGGTCTACTGAATGGGCTCGGGCGGGAGACGGGCATGATTCCAACTGAAAATAATGGGATATCACGGTTAGGCTCGTACGGGGTTGGGAAACGGTTCTCTGTGGCCCGCGTCCGTTGCCGGTTAACTGGGTACGGCTCAACGGACTCGATGTACCAACACGCCCTCTCTGAGCCCTCGACCATCGGAGTGGAATCGGATAAACTCGGCCAATTCGGGTTTGCAATGTTGGGGCAAATGCCTATAAGAGTCGAAAACCCATGAACGACCCCAGCCAGCGCCGGGCTTCCTCTGAGGAACAGATTCGGGTTTGCGAGTCCTGTGGACACCTGAACCCCGCGGACGAATCGGCAAGGTGCGATCGCTGCTGGTTGCCGCTGACCTGGGTGGCTGCCGTTGGCCGTGTCGAAGGGGAGCAGTTGGTCCGGGTGCAGCGGCGGCGGCTATTGCGCCGGCGGGTGATGGTTCGAGCCGTGCCTCTGGCCGTGGCTTTAGGGTTGGGTTTTTGGGCCCTATCGCAATTTGTTCACCTGGGCCCCAATCCACCCGGCGCCACTACGACCATCAGCGCCGACCTTGGACCGGGGACGTGGGCCCAGGCCCGGCGCACACCCCAGAACAGCGCCTTCATCTCCGGCCAGGCGCCGATTCCCCGAACTGTCGCCTGGATCTATGATACCTCGGGGACATTTTCTGCGTCACCGGCGATCGTCGGCGACCGCATCTACATTACCAGCGACGACGGGCGCACCGTGGCGCTGGACCGGCGGACGGGCCAGCCGGTATGGGAACATTCCAGCGGCCACTCGGCCAGTTCCACGCCAGCCGTGGCGGACGGCCTGGTGATCGTCACTTTGCGTCCTGGCCTGGTGGTTGGGTTGGACCGGGATACCGGAGAGATGCGATGGGAGACAGACCTGAAGCACGGTGTTTTCTCGTCGCCGATCGTCGCGGACGGCAGCGCCTTCGTAGGGGCCGCCGACAGCAATCTCCATGCCCTGGACATCGCCACTGGGATTGAGCGATGGGTCTTCTCCACCAATGATTGGGTCGTTTCCCCCGTGGCCTACGCCGATGGCACGGTAGTGGTCGCGTCCCAGGGCAGCCTGGTTTACATAGTTGATGCCGGCACGGGGCGGAAGCGTCTCCAATTCGATACCGGCTTCCAAAGATTCGGTGGAGGCCCCACCATCCAGGACGATACGGTCTATTTCAGCTCCGACCGGGGATTGATATGGGCCATCGACCGGACGGCGAAAACCTATCCCCTGCAGCGCTTGATATTTCATTTGAAAATCAACCTGTATGTGTGGCAGGTGATTCCCGAACCGCCTCTCCAGCCGGGCGCCCTCTGGTCGAGACAAGTGGATGGTGAGATCAGAGACCTTCTCGCGGTGGCCCATGATACGGTCTACGGCGCGACCAGGCAGGGAGAGGTTTTCGCCCTGGATGCCGCTACCGGAACCCCCAAGTGGTCGACCGGCGTGGGCGCGGTTATTTCCACGGCGCCCACCGTGGCCGGGGACACCGTGTTGGTGGGAACGAAGTCTGGGGTGGTGTTCGGGCTGGAGGCCGCCACGGGAGAATCATTATGGGAATTTGGGATCGGGCATGAGATAGCTGACAGCGTTATCGTGGTGGGCGGCACCATGTACGTCACATCGGCCGACGGAAAACTGTACGCCGTCACCGGCGCCGAGTAATGGCTGGTTCTACTCGGGCCCGGTGACGGCGTACATGTGGACGTTTTGAGAGGCCGGAAGTTTGGGCTTGGCTTACTACGACCCCCGCAGCCTCGGGTCCAAGACGTCCCGTAAGGCGTCTCCCAGCAGGTTCCAAGAGAACACCACGACGACTATTGCCAGGCCGGGAAATATCGCGACCCATGGCGCCGTCTTCACATAACTTTGAGCGGCCCCGTTCAACATGCCGCCCCAAGAGGGAACGTTGGGAGGCGTGCCCACCCCCAGGAAGCTGAGAGAGGCTTCTGCTATGATCGCGCCGCCCAGATGTATCGTCACGATGACTATGAACAGTGCGAAGCAGTTGGGCATCATATGGCGAATGATGATACGCCAATTTCCCGCGCCCACGGCGCGGGCCGCTAAAACGTAGTCCATCTCCTTTATGACCATTGATTGGGAGCGTAGTATCCGGGCGGTGCTGGGAATGTAGACAATGCTCAGGGCGATCACCACGTTGTTGAGAGACGAGCCCAGGGCGGCCATGATCGCGATGGCCAGGATCAGGGACGGGAAAGCCATCATGCCATCGATGAACCTTTGGACTATAAGGTCGGTCAACCCGCCGAAATGCACGCTGGCCACTCCAATCACCAAGCCTATGGTGCAGCCGATGAAGGAGCTCATGATCCCAACGTAAAGAGATATCCTGGCGCCGAAGATGATTCTGCTGAAAACGTCCCGGCCCAAGTGGTCGGTTCCGAGCCAGTTTTGTGTGGTGGGCCCGGTGAAGACCTCCGCGACCCTGATCCCGTAGGGGTCGTGAGTTGCGAGCAGGTCCGCGAAGATGGCGACAAGAACCAGAATCACGGCTACCACCGCCCCAAAAGCCCCCAGAGGCTTTCGCCGGAAAAACTCCACCAGGTGTTGGACGGTGGTCCGTTTCGGAGGCAATATGAAGACGGGCCGCTCCGGAACGGCAACTGCACTGGCTCCTCGGTCCTGCGCCATTGATCCTCTCCTAAAGCCTAAAGATCGATATTGATTAGCTGTACCGGATTCTGGGATTCAGCCAGGCGTAGAGCAGGTCCAAGACCATGTTCAACACCAGCACCAACACTGTGATCAACACGATGACAGCCTGAATCTCAGGGAAGTCCCGGTGAAAGATGCTGGTTACCAGGAGCCGGCCAATGCCGGGCACCATGAAGATGACCTCGATGATGACCGTGCCCCCCAAGAGCCGCCCAAACTCATAGCCGGCTATGGTGACCACCGGCAAAAGGGCGTTCTTCAAGGCGTGCCGGGTGATCACGATCTTTTCCGCGAGACCCTTGGACCGGGCGGTCCGGATATAGTCCTCGCGGAACACCTCCAGCATAGCGGAGCGGGTCACCCGGGCGATGAAAGCCATATTGGAAAAACCCAGGGCGAGGGCGGGAAAGAACATTTGCTTAAGGTTTCCGGCCGGGTCGTCCCACAGGCTGACGTAGATTATTGGGGGCATCCAGCCAAAGATCAGGACCAGGACGAATATCATCAGGATGGCCAGCCAGAAGCTGGGCATCGCCACCCCAGCGATGGTTATGATCCTGGTGACGTAGTCGCCCAGCGTGTCCTGTTTTATGGCGGAGATCACCCCCAGGGGCACCGCTACGATGATCGCCAGAAGCGTCGCCAGGATAGCCAGTTCCATGGTCACGGGAAACTTGGTTTTCAAGTCCTCTGCCACGGGAGTCTCGTAGAAGAAGGATGTCCCAAAGTCCAGCCGGAGCATGTTCCCGAACCATGTCGCATACTGGACGACGATAGGTTTATCCGTGCCCAGTTTGGCCCTAAGCGCGGCAAGCTGTTCTTGCGAGTAATCTTCCTCGTCGCCCCCGCCCGTTCCTCCCGACAGAAGCATGACCGCCGGGTCGCCGGGCACGACACGCAGCAGGGCAAAGATGACTATCGTGACCATTATCAGGGTGGGAACGAACAGAAGAGTCCTTTTGACTATATAAGCCTGCATCGGCGTGCTCCGCCCTCAAGCAAAATTATGCACCGTAAAATTTGGGACCGGTGCTCCATCAAACCGGGATTGGATCAAACATGGATCGATGGGTTGTTTTCAGTAGGGGCGGGTTTCAAGCCCGCCCCTACTGCTGAGGTAAGGCCTAGAATCCCCCAGGGATTCCCTTCCTGGCCTTTAATTACACGGGTTGTCTGCTTTGCACCACAGGTGCTCCCACTTGGTGAGCATGTAGTGGCTGGGATGGAGTACGAACCCCTGGACCTTACGGTTTACGGGGAAGGCCCGGGCCCCCCAGAAGAAGCGGATGTACTGGGCGTCCTGGAACATGAGGATGTCCTCCATCTGCCGGACGATGGCCTTCCTCTTGTCTAGGTCCAGTTCCTTGGCTTGCGCTTTCAGGAGATCCTCGAACCCGCCCGGGTGTTCGAAGTTAGTTCCCGCAGCTCCACCGGCGCCCCACCTGGTCATGGTGCTGTGGCTAAACTGGCCAAAGATCACATCAGGGTCCCCCAGGGCCAGGGTGTGTCCCTGGACCAAAAACTGCATATTCCCGGCATCATAGGCAGCGTAGCCGGCGGCGCTCTCGTAGGTCTTGATGGTGGCGTTGATGCCTATCTTCTTGAGCTGCTCCGCCAAAATGGCTGCCTCGTCGGGGTATCCCACGGCGTTGCGGGCCGAAAGCACGACGTCAAACCCATTGGGGTGACCGGCTTGGGCCATCAGGGCTTTGGCTTCCAATATGTCCCGGGGGTCCTTGGTCAGGCCTTGCACCCCTTCTAGACTGGTCGACACTTTGTTGCCGGCCCCGTCAACGTAGCGCCAGCCGGGTATCTCGAGCAGTTCTGCTGTGGTTCGGCCGTATAGTGTATCCGGCGGCACGGGAGAGCCCAGCCAGTGGACGCCTCCGCTCAGGACCTCGACAAATTGCGCCCGGTCTATGGCCAGGCTGACGGCCCGCCGAACCCTCACGTCGTCGAAGGGCGCCTTGGTGGTATTGAAACCCACCCCATGGCCCAAGATGGGGCCGGCCCAGAAAAAGTCGACCTTCCCCTCCAGTTCGATCGCCAGCTTCTTGGCATCGAAGACACCGATCTGGTGCACTATCCAGTTGGGCAACATAACCTGTTCGGTTTGGAAGGCCGCTATCTGGGATCCCGAGTCGATGAGGATGACGTGCCTCATGCCGTCAAGGCGGGGGTAGCCTTCCTTCCAATAATCAGGGTTGGCCACGTATTCGTTTTGGACGTCCTTGGTGTAGCCCGTGTGCAGGAAGGGCCCGGAGCCGTTGAAATCCTGGGGGCTCTTGATGGTCTGAGCTTTTCGCTCTCCAAGCACCGTATGCTTGGGCAGCATCTTGACGACGTCAAGGGCCAGCGTCGGGATGAAGGCGGGCGCCGGGAACATGGTCTTGACCTCTATGGTGTACTGGTCTATCGCCCGGGCATTCCCCGCCTCAAAGTAGCTGTCGATATAGATGGCTCCGGTTCTGGACGCACCCTGCAGATCGTCGAGTCCGTTACAATCGGTGCATACGGCGCCGTCCAGGCTGAACACAATGTCGCCGGCGGTGACAGGCATGCCGTCATGCCATTTGGCGTTCTTGCGCAGTTTAAAAATATAGGTCGTGGGGTCTGGCTGCTCCCAGCTTTCGGCCAGGTCTCCCCTGATGTCCAGGGGGTCCTCCGTTTCGGGGTTAAATTCCAGCAGGCCGTTGAAAATCGGGGACGTATTCTTCAATTGAGAGCCCGCCCACTCCCAAATAGCCTTCTGGGTTGGGGCGTTATAGTCCATAAAGGTGATAAAGCCGCCGTATTCGATGGTTGAGACAACCGGTGCTACGGTTGGCTGGGGTTTGGCGACTGCCGTAGATTCGACTTTTGTAACTGCTTTGGCCACTTCCTTCGGGACTGGTGTGGCCACCAACTGGGCGCCCGCCATGGCGGTGGGCGCCACCACTACCTCTTTAGCCACGGCTTTTTCCGCCTCAGCCTGCTGGGCGGGAGCGGAGGCCCCGCAGGCGACGATGAATGTCAGGGTTAGTAGGATTGCGATGGATACTAGCCAATTTGAGTTCCTGAACCACGTGCTATTCATAGTAGAACCTCCATTTCTCATAATAAGCCGTACCAATATATGACATGGTGAATAGAAGTTTTAAAACTTTACTATGACGAGATAATAGCGTAAGTGGAGATATAAGCGATAATATCCTCTAAATCCGTTACGAATAGCGAAATAATGTATCTGATATAACTATGAGCTGGAATCGATGGCTTAATATAAACTATCTAAAACCGCGATGTCAATCACCTTTATGGTGATATTGGCCGACGCCAACTATCAATTCCAGGCCCGAATCAAGTGGATTCTTGGTAGCGGAGGCCCGGGAAAGCGAACGACTGGTTAAGTGTTGGCTCTGCGCCTGAGACAATGAAATTTGTTGCTGTAAAGGAAGGGCGGGATCTTTCATAACGACACGGGAAGCAAAGCCCCTCATTGAATGCCGGGGCGGCCCCGGCTGCGGTGAAGAGAGAAACGGCCGTGGTGCGCCGGGCGCCCGCAGGGCACCGTCCGTGACGCCGGTCCGGAGGTGAATAAGCGCGATTTTCGTTGCTTTAAGCTAATACGCAGCGAGCAACCGCCATTCGTGGACAAACCCGCTTACCTGGGTTTACCATCCTTGGGTCGATAAACCAACGGTCCATCACCATAAACGTGGAGGTTTCCCTGGCATGGACGACGCCGAAAGAGAAGCCGTCTTCTTCATCGCTGACATCTCTGGCTACACCAAGTTCATCTTCGCCAACGAAAAAGAGATCTCCCACAGCCAGATGGTCATCCGGGAGCTCATCACCACGCTTATGGACCGGGTCAATCTTCCGCTGAGGCTGGTGAGGATAGAAGGCGACGCCATCTTTCTCTACGTTTTGAAGGACGATCCCGAGTATCCATGGGAGAAGGTATCAAAGACCCTGGCAAGCGATATGATGGGCTTCTTCCAGGGATTCTCCAACAAGCTTTCCGAGTTGATGATCCATAAGTTCTGTAATTGCAACGCTTGCATCAACATAGAGGAATTGAAGCTGAAGGTGGTCGCCCATAGCGGTACGGCTGCTTTTTACCGTCTGGGCGAGCATCAGGAGCTCACCGGGACCAGCCCCATCGTGATTCACCGGCTGATGAAAAATTCGGTGGAAGCCACCGAATACATGCTATTCACGGAGACGGCTTACCGGGACCTGGCCCCGCCGGAATGGCAGGTGGAAGAAGGCGAAGAACAGTACGACGACATCGGCGCTATCAAAACCTACGTTTACTATCCACCACCGCCGGAGCCATACGTTCCTTCCCCCGATTCCAAACCACCGGCCGTGTTCGTCGACACCCTTCGCACCGAGGTATCCCGGGAATATTGCCTGGTGGCCCAGAATCCGGAATCCGACTTCCATTTCCACACGGGCCGGCGTCTCACAGGCATATTAGAGTACCAGGACCATTGGCTGGAGGGGTTGTCGGAAGAGGCCATCGAGTCCTTCGCCGGCACCGGCAACCCTTTCAAGTTGGGAGACATCCGCCCATCTGAAAGGGTAGTGGATGCAGGGTGCGGAGCGGGTCTGGATTGCTTGATCGCCGCCAAGATGGCCGGGACCGATGGAGAGATCATCGGCGTTGACATGACAACGGAAATGGTCGACAAGGCCAGGCACAACGCAAAGGCCACCGGTATTGATAACGTTTCCTTCCAGCAGGGGATCATCGAGGAGCTTCCCGTGGCAGACGGGTGGGCCGACGTCGTCATCTCTAACGGTGCGATCAACCTGGCGCCGGACAAAGATCAGGTATTTAGGGAATTCAACCGGGTGCTGAAAACCGGAGGGCGGTTGCAGATCGCCGATATCCTGGTGGATAAACCCATTCCCGACAGCGCCAAGAGAAACATCGATCTTTGGACCGGTTGAATCGCCGGAGCTCTGCTGGAGGCAGAGCTGGCCGATAAGCTTGCAAAAGCTGGGTTTGAGGATTTCGAGATCGTTTGGCGTGGCGATATCTTTCGAGATGCCCCGCTACAAACCGCCGCCTCCGGATTTGGGCTCATGGGGATAAGCTATCGGGCGCGAAAGGCGGAACAGGCGGAGTAACCGCCGGTAAAGTCCCTAAAAGAACCATGTCATGCTGAACCAGCCCTTCCGCGGAAGGGAGATGCATCCGGAGCGGGGAAAGCCCAAGCCCAAGACATTCTCGAAAACTAAGAGTTACCTGAAGTTCAACCTTTGGCTGGCCAACCTGGCGCCTTCCGCCAAAGCATCAAATTTTGCCCACATGATCAGCGGGTGCTGCCGCCGATACATGGCTCCTTGGGCAAACCCGCAATCCGCCCCAGCTATCACCCGTTCCTTACCCACCAACCTGGCGTAGTTCATGATTCGTTCTGCCACGGTCTCAGGATGCTCTACCACGGCGCTGGTGTGCGCGATCACGCCCGGAATGAGCACCTTGCCGTCGGGCAGCTTCACGTCCTCCCATACGCGCCACTCCCATGAATGACGTGGGGTTGCCGCCTCGATGGAATAGGCTTGGGCGTTCACCGACAATACCAGGTCCACCACGTCTTTGAGCGATAGGTCGCCCAGGTGGGGACCCTGCCAGCTCCCCCAGCATAGATGGTAGCGGATCCTGTCCTCGGGGATTCCTTCCAACGCGCGGTTCAATGCCGCGATATTCATGGCTTGAAGCCTGAGATACTCATCCAACGTGGGATGCGGGATCATCATGTCCCAGGTTTCACCCAGCCCCGGATCGTCTATCTGAAGGATGAACCCCGCATCAACGATGGTTTTGTACTCGGTACTCATGGCTTCGGCGATGGCGAAACGGTACTCCTCCTCGGTGGAATAGTACTGGTTTTGGCCACGGCCGATCATACCCGGCGCAATGGAAGGGACGAATGCCTCCTCGATCTCCACGCCCTTGAGCGCCGCCGTGAAGTTGGACAGGTCCTTCTGCAAAACATCCTGTCCTTTATAGGTGATGGGACCGGTGCACACGGTCGGCGGAGCGGCCGGCGGCATCTCGCGCGGCAGATATTCGGCATAGTAATCGCGGAACGCCCGCCATTCGTGTCTGGTGTCTAGCCGCCGCGCCCATGATTCTCCTACGTTGGATGCCGGGACACCCGAGCCTCCCGGCGATACTTGGGTAAAGCCGGTCAGCCGGTCGTCGGTATAGGCGATGAAGCTGGTTTTGCTCATCTCTCCGTCGGAAACAACGTCGATGCCAGCTTCAGCCTGCCTCTTCACCACATCGCCGACAGCCTCTTCTACACGTTTTGAAAGCTCGCTCTCGTCGATATGTTTACCGTCCAACCGCTGTTGCAGCAGTTCTCGAATGGCTTCGGGACGAGGTATGCTGCCCACGTGAGTGGTCAGGATTCGATCGCTGCTGGTCTTCAAAATCATTACCCCCAATGGCGATTCGGGAAGAAATTGCGAGGATTATACAAAATCCGTGGGTCATTAAAAAAGAACGGCTGCTTCAACCGGTGGCCTCGATACTGTGCTGATCCAGCCGCCCTCCAGCCCCGGACATCCGGCCACCTTGTATCCCCCAACCGCCGATCCAAGAAAACAAAACCCCCTTCCGAATCCGGAAGGGGGTTTCAAATGGGTCCCCGGAAAAATCTGGTCGGGGTGAGTGGACTCGAACCACCGGCCTCTTCGTCCCGAACGAAGCGCGCTAGCCACTGCGCTACACCCCGATGCTGCCCACGGCTTAGCCTGAGACTGGGCAGAGATTATTATACCTCAACCGGGCGATGGTATCCGGCTTGGGCCGGATCAAGCCCCTGGTTTATTGGACCGTCTGCATCTCCTGTATCTTCTGTTCCAGGATGCGCCGGTTGAGGGCCCCAGTCCATCTGGCGGAAATGGTCCCGTCGGGTCTGATGAACACGGTGGTGGGCATTCCCAAGACCTTGTAATCCCGGACCACCCCTCGGTCGTCGGTGAAACCGGCGGGATAGGTGATATTCAACTCGCGCAGGAGGTTTTCCGCATCTCGCCGGCTTCCCAGGCCCATGAACTGGCCTATGTCGATGCCCACCAGGGTCACATCCTCTTTGTTGTCGTCGTAATAGGCCTGCAGGTCGGGCATCTCCGCCCGGCAAGGCGGGCACAGCCCGGCCCAGAAATTCAGGATGACCGGCTTTCCGTCCAGTTGATGGATATTCAGGTGCTTTCCGCCCAGGTCAGACCCGCCCTGGAAAAGGGAGAATGAGAAATCCGGCGCGCGTTCCCCGGCGGACGAACCTCCGGTGGATGATCCGGAACCGCCGACGGTGATGCCCACAATGACGGCGACGGCCACGATCACCAGCGCCCCGGCAACCAGCCCGCCGGTCATCAACCGGTTGCGTTGCTGCTTGGCGCTGGCCTTGGATGACGAGGCGGCAACTCGCCCCTCGGCCCGATTCCTTGCCATGGTTTTAACCTCCCTGAGTAGAAAAGGCAGTCGTATTCTTAATAGCTTAGATGAACAGACCCGGTTTGGGGTTCGGCGTCTTTCCCGCCAAAGGCAGCGTTGCCGAGTTTGAATGATATACGCCTGGCGGCGGCGGCTGGTTTCGATATACCGGTTTCGCTACCGATAGTGCCGCTTGATCTCAGAAGCGTATCTCATTCCCAACAGGTGGTGATTCTGGTCCAGCCAGTCACTGAGCGGCGTTGCGCCGGTGGGAGGATCATTGGAGACCAACAAACCCGCCATCAATCCCCGTATCTCGTCCTTGGTGAGGACCACGTCGCGGACGAGAAGGTTCATCATGTTGGCGAAACCCAGGAGCACCGCAGGCGGGACGTGAATCAGCTTCGCCCTGCCGTTGACCTTTTGCGCAACCATACGTACGAACTCGATGTAGGTGTATGTTTCCGGACCGGCGGCGTCTATCACCTTGCTGATCGTCTCCTGGCCGGAGGCCACCGCCAGGCCGGCCAGGTCCTCGACGCACACCGGCTGGACCGGGTAATCACCGGACCCGCTGATGGGGAAGACCGGGGATCTTCTGAGGAACCAGGCGATATTATTGAGCAAGATGTCTTCGGCGCCAAATACCAGGGTAGGCCGGATGATCGCGTATTCCAGACCGGAGCGAATGATGGCTTGCTCCACCAGCGCTTTGCCCCGGAAGTAAGGCAATTCAGAATCGGCCGAGGGGTTGGTGATGCTGATGTGCACCACTTTGCGGACACCCGCTGCCTTGGCCGCATCGATAAGCGCCTCGGAATTCTTCACCGCCAGATCGAATGTCGACCGGCCCCGGGCAAAGCGGATCCAGTAGGTGTTGTAAAGCGTGGTGGCCCCTTGAAGGCTCTCCGCGAGTTGGCGCGGGTCATTGAAGTCGTAAGGGTGGATCTGGACCGGTTTCAGGAAAGGGTCAGACCGTTGCGGGTGATTGGTCAGGGTGGTGACGGTTTTGCCCATGGAGAGGAGCCGTTGGGCGATGTACTTCCCGGTGTAGCTAAAGGCCCCGGTGACCACGTTGATCTCCGCATCGCCGCCGGGGTTCGGTTTCATCTCTCAGGTCCTATTCATCCGTTGCTGTCTGGGGCGCCGCCAGGGCTTGCAGACTGTCCTGGAAGGCTCGGAACCGTTGGATGATCATGGTCAAACGAGACATCCAATTCTCTCCCAGTTGGCGCATGGAAAGTTGGATCTGTTGGTTTCCCACCCTGGCGGCGGGGCCCAGGGCTTTTTGCAGCGGCACCCTGGCGCCGCCCACGGGCACCCCCAAAGCCAGGTTGATGGATTCTCCCTGGTGGACCACCGACTCGATACCCACCGACCCGGCCAGCACCCGAAAGTCGGCCAGGACCAACAGGTTTTCGGTGTCCTGGGGAAGGGGCCCGAACCGGTCCCGCAACTCTTCCCGCAGATCTTCCACCTCACTCCGGTCCTTGATGCGGGCGATGCGTTGGTAGACCGCCAGGCGGGAGGGGAGGTGCTCCATATAGCTATCGGGGATGCGGGCCGGAAGGGGCAGTTCCAAACGAGGCAGCTCGGTGGACGGCAGGCTGTCTTCGGCTGCCCCTTCGCCTTGTTGCTGCTTTAACTCCTCCACCGCCTGTTGGAGCAACTGGCTATAGAGTTCCAGCCCCACGTCGAATATATGCCCGCTCTGGGCCGAGCCCAATAGGTTGCCGGCGCCGCGAATCTCCAGGTCGCGCATGGCGATGCGAAACCCCGAGCCCAACTCCGATGCCTCCAGGATGGCCTGGATGCGTTTTTCGGCTGCTTCGGTGATGCGGCGGCCTTTGGGCAGCATCAGATAGGCGTAGGCCCGGTGCTCTCCCCGGCCCACCCTGCCCCTCAATTGGTACAGTTGGGAAAGGCCGAACCGGTCGGCCCGGTCCAGGATCAGCGTGTTGACGTTGGGCAAGTCCAGCCCCGATTCGATGATGGTGGTGCATACCAATACGTCGGCCTCGCCGGCGGCAAATGCCAGCATCACCTCTTCCAGGTCCGCTTCCGGCATCTGTCCATGGCCCACCAGGATGCGGGCCTGGGGCACCATTTCCGCGAGTTCGGCCGCCGTCTGGTCGATGGTCTTGACCCGGTTGTGCAGGTAAAAGACCTGTCCGTTGCGCTCCAACTCCCGGAGGATCGCCTCTTTGATCACGTCCTCGCTGTACTCCGAGACAAAGGTCTTCACCGGCAGGCGGGCTTCCGGTGGAGTGTCCATCGTGCTCAGGTCGCGGATGCCTGAGAGGGCCTGGTTCAGCGTGCGGGGGATGGGGGTTGCGCTCAGGGTCAATACGTCCACTTCCCGGCGCAACTGCTTCAACCGCTCCTTGTGGGCAACGCCAAACCGCTGCTCTTCATCCACCACCGCCAACCCCAGGTTTTTGAAGCTAACGTCCTTTTGGAGCAGGCGGTGGGTGCCGATGACTATGTCAACGGACCCGTCTTTCAGCCCTTCGATCACCTCTTGCTGTTCTTTTGCGGTGCGGAACCGGCTCAGGACTTCCACCCGCACCGGGTAGGGGCTGAGGCGCTCGCTGAACGTGGCGTAGTGCTGTTGGGCCAGCACGGTGGTGGGCACCAATATGCCCACTTGGAAGCCGTCATTCACCGTTTTGAACGCCGCCCTCAGCGCAACCTCGGTCTTGCCATAGCCCACGTCGCCACAGATCAGGCGGTCCATGGGCTTGATGACCTCCATATCCGATTTAACCTCTTCGATGGCCCTGGCCTGGTCGGGGGTTTCTTCATAGGGAAACGAGTCTTCCAGTTCCCGCTGCCAGGTGGTGTCGGGACTGAACTCATGGCCCCTCGCCTCCTGCCGGGCGGCGTGGAGCTTCAGCAATTCTTCGGCCAGGTCTTTGGTGGCGCCTTTCACCTTTGCTTTGATCCTAGACCATTCGGCCGTGCTCAGCCGGGTTAGGTTGGGCGGCTGGTCCTGAGCGCCGATGTAGGCGGTCACCCGGTCCAGGTGGTCCGTCGGCACGTAGAGCTTGTCGTTGTCGGCATATTCCAAGACCAGGTATTCTTTCTCATCCTCGCCCTCACCCATGCGGTGGGTGCCGGCGAACCGGGCCACCCCGTGGTCGATGTGGACCACGTAGCTGCCGGGGGTAAGATCGGTCAGAACGATATCGGGACCGGTTTCCACCCGCTTGGTCCGACGGTAACGGCGCTCTTTGACGGTGCCAAACAGCTCGGCGTCGGTTAGCAATGCCAGGGAAGATTTGGCCCCGTTAGATCCGGGGTCCGCATCCAGTGTCCAATCCAGCGTCCAACCCTGGGGCAACGACCCGGCCACCACCCGGATCCCGCCGGCATCGGGCAGATCATCTATCGTTTCGGAAACCGTGACCCCTATTCCGTCTTGTTCCAGCACCTCGGCCACCCTGCCGGCGTGTTGGGTCACCGCCACCACCGCCTTGCCTTCCGCCCGGTAACGGCGCAGATCGCTGGCCAGTTGCTCCAACCGGCCGTAGTAGGTTACCGCCGGCTGGAAGACGGGGTCCTCATCGTCGCTGACCCAACTGCGCAGTGGGATCAATCGATGATCTTGCATCTCCGCCTGGAACTGGACCCAGGACCGGTACGGCGACGGAAACCCTTCGGGCAGTTCGCCGCGATCTTCCCGGGTGGTGCGCATCTGCTGGAACCTGTCCTCCAATTCCGACGCTTCCGCCTCGATCTGGCTGTCCCGCTCCAAGATGACATATGCGTTTTGGGGCAGAAATTCCAGCAGACTGCCGTGGTTCAAAAGGCCGTTATAGAAGGGAAGTATTTCGTTGTTGGGAGTAGAGAACAGGGAAACCAGTTCATCTTCAAACCGCTCCCGGACCTGGCGGTTGCAGCGGCTGAAGTCCAACTGGGCGATGAGGTCATCCACGCGCTGGCGGTCGGATTTGTTGGGCAGTTGCTCCCTGGCGGCGATCAGGTGGACGGATCCGGCGTCGGCCACCGAGCGCTGGGTGTAGGGGTCGAAGCGGCGGATGGTGTCGACTTCGTCGTCGAATAGCTCGATCCGGTAGGGCGAAACCGAGTCGGTGGGGAACACGTCAATGATGCCTCCGCGGTGGCTGAAGGAGCCCGGCCCTTCCACCAGCGGTTCGTTGTGGTATCCCAGGTCCACCCACTGGGCCAGCAGCTCGTTGATGCGGACCCTCTGCCCAACGGTGATGACCGTGGACTGGGAAGCCACCACCGCCGGGGGCAGGGTCAGGCGCATGGCCGCGCCTATGGAAGCCACGACCAGGGGAGGAAGGGTATCTTGACCGTCTTGGGATTCACCGGGCCCAGCATCACCGGCGCCGTTATCTATAGCGGCAAGGGCGGCCATGGCGGCCAGCCGTTGGTTTCCGGTTTGGGCGTCCACCGCCAGCCGTTCGAAGGGAAGGACTTCAGGCTCCGGCAACAGATGGGCCGGAGCGTCTTCACCCAGGTAGGTCAGCAACTGGTCGTGGAGACGGCGGGCGTCTTCGGGCCGGGGCGTGAGGACCAAGATCGGCGCTTGAAGCTGACGCCACAAAGCGCCGATGTAGGCCGGGCGGACCCCCGGCCGTATCGTCACCGGCGGCACCGGCTGGTGTGGTTGGGAATGTCGAATATCCGCCAACTGCCGTTGATATGCCGGGTTGGCGGATATGGCCGAAAGGAGGCCTTTTAGTGACATGTGATCATTGTTGGCGCCAACGCGGTGCCTTCGCCAAACCCGGATGGGAAGGACCGGTTGGGGGAATCAAGATTCGGTTTAGTCTTCATCTACTCCCGGATCGATCAGTGGATCAAACGGTGTCAGGCAGCTTGACCGGCGGCGGGGCCTTGCCGGTCCCACGCGGGGAAATCGGTCCAACACAACTTCTAAAAGGGCTCGCCAATAAAGGCGGCCCTGACAACCTCATTGTATTGCCTTCTCACCCGGCAGACAAGGTTCAAAATGGCCTCATGCTATAATGAGGGCCCTATTTCCCGGAGCGTTATCCTCGCATCCGGCGCCTTTTGGAAGGTCCGTTTCCATGTCTGCCTCCCGCCGGTCTCCGGCAAAAACCGTGATTCAAAAAGAAACTTCGCATAAGCTGCGTTACCGCCGTATCGTGGTCAAAGCGGGAACCAGCGTCTTGACCAGCGGGTCGGGTTCGCGTGGCTTGAATGCGGCGGTGGTGGCCGACCTGGTCCGCCAGATCTGTTGGTTGCGAGAGAACGGGGCCGAGGTTTTATTGGTGACTTCCGGCGCCATTGCCGCCGGACGGCAAGCCCTGGATAAAGCCGCTCCGGCATTGCGGCGGGAGCATCCGGAAAGGGACATCATCTCCCGGCAGGTGTTGGCAGCGGTGGGGCAGAGCCGGCTGATGCACGCCTACCAAGAATTGTTCGATTCCAACGGGTTGCAGGTGGCCCAGACGCTGCTGACCATCGACGACCTGTCTGACCGCCAATCGTATTTGAACGTTGGAAATACCCTCACCGGGCTGTTGGAATTGGGCGTCATCCCGATTCTCAACGAGAACGACGTGGTGGCGGTGGACGAGATCGGCGAGGTTTTTGGGGACAACGACCGCCTGTCGGCGTTGGTGGCCAACCTGGTGGACGCCGATCTGCTGGTCATACTCACCGATATCGACGGCCTATACACCGCGGACCCCAACCAGGACCCTACCGCTACCCTGATTCCCGTGGTGAAAGAGGTCGATGAGAATATCGAAGCCCTGGCCGGGAAAGAACTCAATCCGTGGGCCAGAGGCGGTATGGCCACCAAGCTGGAAGCCGCCCGCCTGGTCACCACATCCGGCGTTGCCATGGTGATGTGCCGGGGCACGGCCCAGGACGCCGTCTTGAAGGCGGCCCGGGGCGAGGCCATCGGGACCCTGTTCCAACCGGCGGCGGAGAAATTGGAGGCGCGCAAGCGGTGGATGCTGGGCGCGATCTCGCAAAAAGGTGAGGTGCGGGTGGATGAAGGCGCATCCAAGGCGGTGCGGGAGTTGAACCGCAGCCTTCTGCCGGCGGGTATCCAGGCGGTGGATGGAGAGTTCCGCCGGGGCGACATCATTTTTATCGCCGGTCCCGGCGGCCGGCGCATCGCCTGCGGTATCGCCAACTACCGGTCGGGAGACATAGCCAAGATCCAGGGCGTTCAATCAGGCCAGATCGCGGGCATCCTCGGGTACCATTACGGTGAGGAAGTGGTCCACCGGAATAACCTGGTGCTGCTGTAAACGGAAAAAGGAGGTGGCCGCATATGGGTCTTGTGAAGGTAGTCGCCGACATCGGACTAAACAGAGACGGTCTTCAAGAAATCGAGTTTCTTGTTGACGCAGGTTCTTTTTACACGTTCCTTCCCACCGATTTGGCGGAATCCATGGGGATCGATTTCCCGGTGGCCTCTCGCGTCGTCTTGGCCGACAGCAGGGAGGCCGATATTCGGGTTGGTGTGGCCTATCTTCGCCTGGAAGACAGGGAGGGAGGGATCATGGTGGCCAACATGAATGTCCCGATGCCGCTGTTGGGAGCCAGTGCTCTGGAGATCCTTGGCCTGAAGGTAGACCCGGTCAACGAGGTTTTGGAACACTCCCGGCCCTTTGGTCCCTCGGCGCTGGCGGGCCTCATTGCGTTTGCGGATACATGACGGGATGGCTATCTAAGGTGGACCCGTTGAAACTATACTAACCGGAAAAAGTCACGACAAGGTGCGACAAAGAAACAGATGTCCTTTACATTTCCTTCGCTAAGCCAATGCCATCCCTTATTTCTGATTTGCGGGGCGGGCTTTTGGCTCGGTACCTCGGGGAGACTAGTGACATCAACGGATTTACCCTCTTGGGCGTTTCAGAGACAACCAATCTAAAGAGAGTAATGGAATGACCACCTTTCGTTATCAAATTGAGATCGGCGATTCAGGCCAGGAAACATTTGAGACCTTAGAAGCATGGGTGGATACTGGGGCCAGTTATACTCTGATTCCCAAGGGCGTGATGGAGCGTCTTGGACATGGGCCCACCCATCAGCGGCCGTTTCGGCTGGCCGATGGCAGCGTCGTGGAGTTGGGATTGTGCCAAGCGCCACTACGCATAGGCGAAGAGACCGCCATTGTATCTTGCGTTTTTGGCGACGAAAACACGGAGCCGCTGCTGGGCGCGACCGCTCTTGAAGAATTCGGCCTGGGGGTCGATCCGATAAACCACACTTTGATTCCCATCGTTATGAACCTTCTGGGATTTGATCAGGAGTGACATGGCCACCACCACCATTGATGATCTTGCGGTAATGGGGCGCGCAGCCAAAAAGGCAGCACGCATGCTTGCCCGCACGTCAACCAAAGTCAAGAATCGAGCTCTGCTGAATATTGCCGAGGCCCTGGAGGTGCGGCAGGGCGAGTTGCTGATCGAAAACGAAAGGGACTATAAGGAAGCGCAATCCAACGGTCTCAGCGAGTCTCTGCTGGACCGCCTTCAGCTCACCTCCGACCGGATCGAAGGCATGGCAGCCAGTGTGCGGAGCGTGGCAGCGTTGCCCGACCCGGTGGGAGAAAACATAGACATGACCACCCTTCCCAACGGCTTGGTGGCCGGCCGGCGGAGGGTGCCCCTGGGGGTGATCGGCAGCATTTACGAAAGCCGGCCCAACGTGACCATCGACATCGCCGTATTGTCGTTGAAGGCGGGCAATGCGTGTATCCTGCGCGGCGGTAAAGAGAGCCTCCACTCCAACATCGCGCTATCGGGCCTGGTGCGGGAATCCATCGACAGCGCCGGCATCCCGGCCGACACCGTCCAGTACGTGGACAACCCCGACCGCTCCCTGGTGGACGCCATGTTGAAGATGAAGGAATACATCGACTTGTTGGTCCCCCGGGGCGGGGCCGGGCTGATCAAGTTGGTGCAAGACCGGGCTACCATGCCGTCGGTCACCGGGGGCATCGGCGTATGCCACACCTACGTAGACCGGATGGCCGACCTAGAAAAGGCCATCGCCATCGTTTACAACGCCAAGGTCCGGCGTCCCAGCATATGCAATGCGTTGGACACCGTGCTGGTCCACTCGGAGTTTGCGCCCAAGTTCTTGCCCCGTATGGGCCAGGAGTTTGGAAAGGCCGGAGTTGAGTTGCATTGCGACAGCCGGGCGCTGAGCCTTCTGGGACCCGGTCATGAGGTGAACGCCATTCCCGCCACCGAGGACGATTGGGGGCGGGAATATCTGTCGCTTACGGCCGCGGTCAAAGTGGTGGACTCGCTGGAAGAGGCCTTAGAGCACATCGAGACCTACGGGTCCGGGCACTCTGAGGCCATCGTCACCGAGGATTATTCCTCCGCCATGAAGTTCCTGGACGAGGTGGATGCGGCGGCCGTTTACGTGAACGCCAGCACCCAGTTCACCGACGGGGCCGAGTTTGGACTGGGCGCCGAGATCGGCATCAGCACCCAAAAGTTCCACGCCCGAGGACCCATGGGACTTAGAGAGCTTACTTCTTACAAATGGGTGGTCATGGGCAACGGGCAGATTCGGGATTAGGATGGGGGTTAGCAGTGGAGGCTGGCAATGGCTGATTTTACCTTTGAACGCGAGGTGAGGACCCCTTATTCCGAAGCCTACACCATTCAGGAAGCCGAACGCGTAGTGGGGCGAGTGGATATTCATTTCGCCAACGAGATGGTCCACGTGGCGTTGGCGGTGGACGAAAGTCTGACCCAAGACGCCATCCAGGAGATCATCGACACCATCGATGAAGACCTCTTGGACGCCGTGGGGATAACCCGCGATGGGTTTGTGGTCCACGTCTTTCAAGGCCGCGAGACCGGGGTTTTCGGCGACAACGAAGGCTTTGGCGAAAACGGCAACGAGGCTTAAGCCCGGTTGCCGGTAAAATCCGCTAAATCCTGTCCAAAACCGCCATCAACTCCTCCACCGCCGGCCGTTGATGGGGCGACGCGCTGCGGAACTCATAGGCCACCAGGCCGCGTTCATCCAATACGAAGTCGCCGCCCATTTGCCGCAGATCGCTTTTCCCAAAGTGATACCGGTTTCCCTGCGCCAATAGTTTGATATAGGTCCAGATGGTCCCCGGCGCCAATAGGCGCAGGAGAGTGCCGCTGGCCAGCCCGTAGGCGCGGTAGGTGTCTCGCTGGGGATCGGAAAGGATGGGGAAAGGAAGTTGCATCTGCCGGGAAAGTTGGGAGAGCCTTTCGCGGGGCTCAAAGGAAACCGCGATCACGGCCCCCTGTTTGGATTCTATTTCCCGGTGATGCCGCCGCAACTGCGACAGGTGTTCCCTTCAGGGGAGTCAAGCGAAATGGCGCAGGAACACCAGGACCACCTTGCGCCCGCGAAAATCCTCCAGGGATACGTATCCGTCCCCGTGATCATCCAGAGAAGAAGGCAGGTGGAAACCGGGAGCAGAGCGGCCCAAAAGGGAGCCCTTGGGCATGGATGGGCTGAAGCCGGAGTCCGAGTCCAAAGGAGACCTAACCCTGTTTTCGTTTGATCGCTTTCTCGGCGGCGTTCCGAACGCCTTCGGGAGTCAGGCCGTTCTTGGCCATCAATTCTTCGGGTTTCCCCGATTCGCTGTAACCCTGCAGGGCCACCATCTCGATGGGCACCGGGTGGTTTTGGCTAACCACCTGGCCGATTATGCTGCCCAGGCCGCCGTGGATGTAGTGTTCCTCGGCGGTGACCACGGCGCCCGTCTCCCGGGCGGCCGACAGGATGGTGTCTTCGTCGGTGGGCCGCAATGTGTGCATGTTGACCACCCGGGCTTGAACCCCGGATTGGGCCAGCAATTCAGCGGCGTCCAGGGCCACCGACACCATGACGCCGGTGGCGATGATGCTGACGTCATTTCCCTGGCGTATCACTTCCGACCGGTCGGGGGTGTACTTATAATCCTCCCCGTGGATCACCGGCGTTAGGGCGCGGGCCAGGCGGACGTAGATCGGGCCGTCGTTGGCAGCGGCGGCGCGAACCACCTGGGCGGTTTCCACGGCGTCGGAAGGACAGACTACCCTGAATCCCGATAGGGAGCAGGCCAGGGCTAGATCTTCGATGGCCTGGGCCGACATCCCGTCTTCGCCGGTGAGGATGCCCGCGTGGGTGCACACCAGTTTTAGATTCAGATGGGGTTGGGCTACCAACACCCGCAACTGGTCGAAGGGCCGGCCAACGCCGAAAACGGAGAATGTGCTGACGAAGGGTATCTGGCCCGAGGCCGCCAGGCCCGCGCCCACGGCGATCATGTTTTGTTCCGACGGCCCGAAGTCGTAGAAACGATCGGGATACTTATCGCGCCAAAGATGGGTGAATACCGATACGTTCAGATCGCCGCCCAGGACCACGATGTCGGGATACTCTTCCGCCATGGATAACAGCGTGCGGCCATAGGTCTCCCGGTTGGATGCCATCTCTCTCTGTGCCGCCATTAGGCAAGCTCCTCCATGGCCTTCTGATACTCTTCTTGGTTGGGAGCGCGCCCGTGGAAGGCGGGATTATTCTCCATAAAGGAGACCCCTTTTCCCTTAACGGTGTGGGCGATGATCACGGTGGGCTTGGTCCGGCCTCTCTGGGCCCTGGCTATGGCGTCCAGCAGGGGTGGGAATTCATGACCCGGCGTCTCCAGTACGCGCCAGCCGAAGGCCCGCCACTTGGCCGCCAAAGGTTCCAGGTTCATTACTTCGTCGGTGAACCGGTCGTTCTGGATGCGGTTGCGGTCCACGATGGCGATGAGGTTGCCGGCCTTGTGGTGCGAGGCGGCCATGGCCGCTTCCCAAATCTCGCCTTCATCGCACTCGCCGTCCCCGAGTATGGCGTAGACCAGGTAATCTTTGCGGGTCAACCGGGCGGCCAGGGCACACCCCAGCCCGAAGGACAATCCCATGCCCAGGGACCCGGAATTCATTTCCACGCCGGGGGTCATGGGATGGGCGTGGCCCTGCAAACGGCTGTTGATCCTTCTGAAAGTGGAGAGCTCCTCCCGGGGGAAGTAACCGGCCCTGGCCAGCACGGCGTACAGCCCCGGCGAAGCGTGCCCCTTGCTGAGTATCAGCCGGTCGCGGTCGGCCCAGCTAGGGTTGTTGGGGTCGTGGCGCATGGCGCCGAAATACAAGGAGATGAGGATTTCCAATTCGGAGAGTGACCCGCCGGGGTGGCCGGTGCCCACGTTGTGAATGGTGGTGATGATGTCCCGCCGCACTTCCCGGGCCAGGGTTATCAACTGTTCGGTGCTGTACTCGGGCGTGCGGGAACGCCTGCTGCGCGATGTTGTGGATGTGTTATTTTGAGCTCGGGCGGTTGTGGCCAACATCTCCCCTTTTCATCGTATTAATCCTGGATCGATCTCGGATATCACGTCAGCCGGCCATGGGCTGTATCTAAGCATGCCGGTAGACCGGCCGCATATCCCACGTGCGGCTGATTCTGGGCGAGCAAATTATAAGCCCGTCCCTCAAGGGTGTCTAGAGAGTGTCTAAACGGCCCGCCGGCGACGCCGGAAGTTGATTTATAATCAAGGCGATATGAATCAGGTGATCGACAGCCACTGCCACATCTTCCCCGAGAGCTTTTCCCAAAACCGGGCGGAGCTTTCCCGCCGGGATGCGACATTTGCCGAGTTGTTCTCTGCCACGGCGACAGGGGAATCAAAAGACCGGGAAGCCCAGATGGCGACGGCGGAAACGCTGATCCAGGCCATGGATACGGATGGTATTGCCCAGGCGGTTGTGATGGGGTTGGGCTGGACCGATATGGACCTGGCCCGCGAAGCCAATGACTATATCATCCAGGCGGTGGAATCCTATCCTACCCGGTTGGCGGGTCTTTGTTCGGTCGACCCTTCCTGGGGAGGTGAGGCGGTGGCCGAGGTTGAACGTTGCAGCAAGGCGGGCTTAAAGGGCGTCGGGGAGCTGCATCCCGATACCCAGGGATTCGATCTGGACGACGAAGAGGTCATGGCGCCTTTGATGGACCTGGCGGGCCGGCTCGCCATGCCCGTCTTGGTCCACACATCGGAGCCGGTGGGCCACCAATATCCCGGCAAGGGCCGGACCACGCCGGATAAGGTGTACCGGTTCATTGAAAAATTCCCGGATAACGTGATCATCTGCGCCCATTGGGGCGGCGGGCTGCCCTTCTACGCCCTGATGCCCGAGGTGCCCGCGGTATTGAAGAATGTCTATTTCGACACCGCGGCTTCACCCTTCCTGTACCGGCCCCAGGTTTTCAGCACGGTTGCCGGGCTGGTTGGTCCGGAGAAGATCCTTTTCGCCACCGACTATCCGTTGATCAAGCACGGCCGGGCCATCGCCCAGGTGGAGGAGGTCATTCCAGCGGGAGCGGACCGGGATGCCATACTGGGCGGGAACGCGGCCCGGCTGTTTGGGCTTTGATGCCGGCCCCGTTGAAACACGGCGGTAGCAGATGACCGACTTTGAGACGTTGCCGGACTACCTGAGACCGGCATTGGATATCGTTCTCGTGGGCCTGAACCCATCGGATTATTCGGTGCGTCAGGGTCACTACTTCGCCAATCCCCGCAACCGGTTTTGGGCCGCATTCAACCGGTCGGGCCTGGTTGGAGAGGAGATGTCGCCGGAGTTGGATTTCAGACTGATCGATCACGGCATAGGGCTGACCGACGTGGTGAAACGCCCCACGCCCCAGGGATCGGGCTTGAAGGCGGAAGACTATCGGCGTTGGGCGCCGGTGCTAAAGGAGAAATTGCTGGAATACGCGCCAAACATCGTCTGCTTTCAAGGTGTCATGGGGTATGGGCAATACTTGAGGTACGCCGAAGGTACCAGGGAGAAACCCCAGGTGGGCCGCCAATGTTTAACCATCGGACGGTCCCAGGTTTTTGTGGTGCCCAATCCCAGCCCGGCCAACGCCCAGTATTCGCTGGACGATCTGGTGTATTGGTTTCGGGAGCTGCTCGATCTGCGCACGGAGCTGGCTAAATGAGTAATTTGGGTGGATTTGTACGCGCGTTTATAGCGGTTGACATTTCCCCAGAGGCACGACAGGTCATGGGCGGCGCCATACGGGAATTGGCCGATCAAGTCCCCGGCAGCGTCCGGTGGGTGGACCCCCAGGGGATTCACCTGACGCTCAAATTCCTGGGTGACATACCGGTGCAAGACGCGGAAACGATCCTGGCGGCGTTGAAATCGCCGGTGGCGGAACTCCCTCAATTTTCACTTCAACTTAACGGCCTGGGGATGTTCCCCAACGCCAGGCGTCCCAGGGTCCTGTGGGCCGGCGTGGATGGTCAGTTGGACCCATTGGCGAGCCTTCAGCAATGCGTTGAAGGCGTATTGGCTGATATGAATTACCCCACCGAGAGGCAGACTTTCTCGCCTCACCTGACCCTGGGCAGGGTGCGGGAGAGGATATCCCCCGGCGCTCGCCGGCGGATCATCCAAGCCATGACGTCGGAGTCGCCGGCGTCAAAAGTCGCCGGCGATCCATGGGTGGTGGAGGAGGTCCGTCTTTTCCGAACCACCCTGACACCCCAGGGTTCGATCCACACATCGATGGGCGTTGTCCCGTTGGCGCGGGGTGACGATTGAGCCCGGAGAAATAGCCAAGACGATGCCGGTCACTGAAAGAATAACCAGGATACTGGTCCCCAAAGCGCCCTTCGACTTTGAGTTGACCGCCGGATATCACACCTATTTTCAGGGCCGGTACGGCACTGACTCGCTGGAAGGGGGCGTCTACCGGAGGCTGCTGGACCTGGACGGCGGCCTGGTGTTGGCGTCGGTCGGTTCCTCGGGCACTGTGGACTCGCCCCAACTCGAGGTGGAGCTCCAAGGCCGGGAATTGACGGACCGGATGGCGGATGCCGCCGCCGATGCGGTGGGTTGGCTGTTGGGCGTCGATCAAGACCTGGCCCCATTCTATGAGATGGCAGGGCAGGAGCCCAACATGGCCGGGATCGTCCAACGTTTCCGCGGGCTGCACCTTCCCCACACGGCCACCGTGTTCGAGGCGCTGGTGCTGGGCATTTTGGGCCAACAGATATCCACCAGCGTGGCGCGGGTCATACGGACCCTGCTCATCGAAACCCACGGCCCTCGACAGATATTCGCGGGCGTGACCTATTACGCATTCCCCCGTCCGGAAACCCTGGCGGCGGCGTCGGTGGAGGATCTCAGGGGGCTGAAACTAAGCTGGCGCAAGGCCGAATACGTTCAGGGTATCGCCCTGGCGGCTTTGGATCCTGACGGTCAAAACCTGGAGGATTTCCGGGGACTGGCCGACGATGAGGTGGTCAAGGCTGCGACGGCGCTTCGGGGGATTGGGACCTGGACCGCCCAGTGGTTGCTGATCCGGGCCCTGGGCCGGCCCGACGGGCTGCCCCTGGGCGACCTGGCCCTGCGCCGAGTGGTGTCCCAGCTATATTTTGAAGGCGTGCCGGTGACTGATGCCCAGGTGGAGGAATTCTGCCAACGGTGGCGGCCTTGGCGGACCTACGCCACCATCTACTGGTTCACCTCCATGCGCCGGGGAATGGCGTAGGGGGATGATTTAAGAAAGATGGCCGAGGAAGGAGGCTTGTTTGCAGGGGCCTTTGGCGATTGGATTTTGCACGGACCACATCAGTATTGCTTATAATGGGTTAACAGGGGTTCTGGATAACTGCCAATAAATCCGCGGTGAGTTACCGCCTGAGAAAGGCCGAAGCGTTGTGGTCTTTCGGAATAATCGAATTTAAAGGGAGCAAAGTCAGATGGCCACGCCAAAAGAACGATACGTGGTTGATGAAGGTGGCAATCGGATCGAAGTGATCCTTGCCATAAAAGACTATCAGAAATTGCTCGAAGAGATAGAGGAGTTAGAAGCGATCAGGGCATATGACGCGGCGAAATCCTCTGGAGACGAGACGCTTCCGATTCAACAAGCCATCGATGAGATAGAGCGTGACCGGTGAGTGGGTACTGCGTATCCATCCTCAGGAGAGCCCAACGGGAATTAACCCAGTTATCATCGGAGAATTACGACAGAGTGCGTGAGGCTATCCTTAGCCTTGCTGAGTCACCCAGACCGGCGGGTTGCCTCAGGTTAACCGGAAGAGATGGATGGCGTATTCGGGTAGGTTCATACCGCGTAGTCTACGAAATCGACGACTCTGAACAACGGGTCGTCATTCTCCATGTGGGCCACCGGCGGGATGTTTACCGCTGACGTTTCATGTCCGTTGGCTGCTGGCCTAGCTTCCCCCTGCCCACCCCTACCGGAACAGGTTCATCAGCGCTTTGGGATTGCGGTTGCGCGATAGCTGTTTCATCAATTTCTGGGACTGCTGGAACTGCTTCAATAGCTGGTTGATGTCCTGGGGGGTGGTGCCGCTGCCCTGGGCGATGCGGCGCCGGCGGCTTCCTTTGATCAGGTCGGGATTGTGCCGTTCCTGGGGGGTCATGGAACGGATGATGGCCTCCACCCGCCCCAGGTGCTTGTCGTCCAGCGCCCCCTCCGGCAGTTTTTTTGCCATCTGACCCATTCCGGGGATCATCTCCATGATCTGGGTCAACGAGCCCATCTTCTTCACGCTTTGCAATTGCTGCAGGAAATCCTCCAGGTCGAAGGTGGCCTGGCGGAACTTGCGCTCCATCTCCTTGGCCTGATCCTCGTCCATCGTCTCCTGGGCTTTCTCGATGAGGGTCAACACATCGCCCATGGCCAGGATGCGGGACGCCATCCGGTCGGGATGGAACTGCTCCAGGGCGTCGGGACGTTCGCCCATCCCCACGAATTTGATGGGGACACCGGACACTCGGGTCACCGACAGGGCGGCGCCTCCCCGGGCGTCGCCGTCCATCTTGGTCAGGATCAGTCCGGTGAGGTCCAGCCGCTGGTGGAACTCCTGGGCCGCGTTGACGGCGTCCTGGCCGGTCATGGAGTCCAACACCAGGAGGATCTCATGGGGTGACACCGCTTTTTTTACATCTTGCAGTTCCTTCATCAACTC
>JADFPM010000156.1 GCA_022562335.1 Chloroflexota bacterium | reverse complement strand
CACTAGGGTTCGCCCCGACCATTGTCATGTTGAGGCAACGCCGATCGCAATCGGGGCGAAACTCCGACTTCGCCGCGAGTCCTCTACGGAGTCGGGACATCTGGGGAGGAGTAACGTCCCCGT
Source organism: Chloroflexota bacterium (assembly GCA_022562335.1). Taxonomy (GTDB): domain Bacteria; phylum Chloroflexota; class Dehalococcoidia; order Lucifugimonadales; family UBA3495; genus Io17-Chloro-G2. The sequence goes on along the minus strand of JADFPM010000156.1, from coordinate 6,225 downwards.
CATCCCAGATCCTTCACAAGCTCTCAGCATGACAGTTTGTAGGCAAAAATCGTCTACATTTAAAGCAACCCTCTAATATCAGAAAAACCATCCATCGGTAAGCCGGCATCGTTAGACCGCGCTATTTGATGAAGGGCAGTTCCTGGCCAGCCAGGGCGTCTTTGATGCGTAGGTGGTGAGAGAGCAGGGTCTTTTCCGGCAGGGCATCGGGCGGAAAATAACCGATATCCGTGCTTTCGTCGGAGATGGCAAGCTGGCCTGACTGGTATTCGCACTCAAACAAGAGTGTCACGTAGTGCACTACCAGGCCCCAGGGATAGCTCAATATAGAGTAGTGTTTGGGGTCCGAGTAAATGCCGATCAAACGCTTGACCGTGACGTGGAGGCCGGTCTCCTCCAACACTTCGCGGATGGCGCCCTGTTCCACCGACTCTCCGATATCCACCCGGCCGCCGGGCAGCGCCCAGTACCCGTTATCGGCCCGTTGTTGCAGCAGAACCTCACCCTGGGCGTTGAAGATGACCCCGTTGGTGGAAGGCAATATGGAGTCGGGCATCTTGGACAGGGGCTGGCCGGTGCTGTCGACCATATCTTCGAAAGGATTGGAGCCGGCCATACGGTTCTCTCCTTGGGAATAATGGCCTTGCCCAGCTTAGGCCGCCGAGGACAGGGTTTCGGGTATCCATTCTCCCAAAAGATCTTGCAGTTCTTCCCGGCACTCTCCCAACCGGTGCTCGGCGCCATCGTACAGGACCAGCTTTTTCGGCTCCTGGGCCATCTGGTGGATCTGCACGGCACAGGAGTAGGGTAAACGGGTGTCCGCCTTGCCGTGGACCAGCAACAGGGGCCGAGGGGCGATTCGGGGCGCGCCGTTGGCCCCGTAGGTCTGGGGCGAGAGAGACACGACCCCAGATATCTGGGGGCTGCCGGCGGCGGCGGCGATGACCACGGCCCCGCCAAAGGAATGACCGACCACCACCACGGGCCCGCAGCCAAGGCCCTTGAGTCCCGTTACTCCGGTCAAAAGGTCCAGGACGCATTCTTGCAACTGGCCGGGTTGCCTGTAATCCAGGCGGAGCGAGGTGATATTCCGGGAGAGGAACTCCTCGGCCATATGCTCGTAGATCCCCGGGCCGGGACCGCCGAAACCTCCCCGGGCCCCGCAAACCCAAACCACGCCCTGGGTGGCCCCGGGCGCGCGGTGCAGGATACCGTTCAAGTCACCGCGGCTGGTGCGAAAAAGCAACCCCTCGCCCACGTCCCCCTGGGGAGGCGGTCCGGTGACGATGTCTTCGATTCTCATCGATAGTTCGGCCGAGGCTGGTGGTTGTGGTTGTCCTTGGCCCGAGGGCTCAGGCGGCATTATGGCATCTCCTGGTGAGGTGTCGCGCGGGTCCGCCAGATTCTGAACCATCTGACGCTACGCTGGCAGCAGCCCTAGGCTTGGGAATATAGCATCGCAGGGGCGAGTTTTAACCTCGCCCCTGCCTGATTTGCGCAGGGCTAGTTTGGAACGATACAGGCGATTAACCCAGGAATTTACGCACGGCGGTGATGAAATCTTCCGGGTTGTCTTCAAACACCATATGGCCGGCGTTGGGAATCTCGACCAATTGGCCTTGGGGCAATTCCCGTACCATCCGTTGGGCCACCTCGGCGGTCAACAAGTCCGTCTCCATCCCGCGAACCACCAACGTAGGGCATGGGATCCGGGTCAGGACCGGCCAAAGGTCGGCTTGAGGAGGTGTGGGTACCGGATTGCGGCGGGCTTCCCGGATCGCCAGGTCGTAACGCCAGCCGATCTTGCCGTTGGGCAGTTCCTTGGTGGCGTACTGGAGGCGGCGGCGGATCACTGTTTCCGAGGCAAACCGGTTCTGCTTTAGCATGTATTCGACCACGGCTTCAAAGGCGTCGAACTCTTCGGGCACGTCGATTATCTCTTGGCTAATCCTCTTACCGCCCCGGGGATCGGTCTCCGGCCCCATGTCGACGATGATGAGTTTTTCCAACTTATCGGGGTATTTGCCGGCGAAGGTCATGCTGTTCCGGCCACCCATGGAATGACCCATGAGAATGAACCGGTCCATGCCCAGCACTCGGCAGAATGCGTCCATATCGGCCACGTAGGCATCGGTGGAGTAATCCCCGTCCTTGGCCCAATCGGTCTCGCCGCGGCCCCGCTGGTCCAACGCCAGCACGTGGTAATCTTGGCAAACCGCCGCCGACACGTCATCCCAGGAATGAGCATGTCCCCTGAGCCCGTGAATCATCACCAGGCTAGGTTTGCCGGGGTTGCCCCAATCCAGGTAATGGATATTGATACCGTTGGCATTTACCGTCTTGTCCTGAGGTTTCACTCTGGTAGCCATGGCAACTCCTTAGGATTTGATTTGGGATGCCAGTCTCGGTTGTTAGGATTGGGCCCAGTTTAGCATATGAGCGGGTCTGGCCCACGGAAGGGTCATTCTCCCTGAGCCATCAACCAGTCGAAGACGTGCATGGTGGCCAGGCAATCGTCTTCGTTGTACACCAGGATCTTCTTTTTGGATTCCACATCGGCGCCGCCCGACTCCACGAACCGGCGAAATAAAACCACGGAGCCGACGGCGTCCACATCATCCTGGCGCCAATTGAATCCCAGGACCTTGGCGATATCCTTCAACCCCCTGCGGTAACAAGGGAAGGCGAAGGAATCAGTCACCGGCGGCGCCAGGTTGACCAGCCGTTCCATGACCCAATCCACCTGGGCCGGGTCGATCTGGTAAAACTCGCACATCTTTTTCAGATGGGTCTGTTCGTAATGATGCCAATGGTAGAAAACCGGATCGTCCAGCGATGAGGCCCAATCTAGGAAGGCTCGGAGATTGGATTGGTCGTCAGCGTTGGTGGGGGCGAAAAATGGCCGGAATCCCTCTTTTCCATTTGCCGGCCGCCAAACGTTGCCGATTAGATAATTGAAGACCTCGGGGCCTTCGGACCCTATCTGAGGGTCGGTGCCCTCAAAATCGAAGAAAACCTCGGTGCGGCCCCTTCGGACCTCCGGCGTCGGCGCCATGCGGATGATCCTGTCTTGAACCAACGCCTGGGCGGAAGCCTTGAGAAATGACGCAGTCTTCGGGCCAATCCCTTTGACCTCGATCAAATCGCTTTCATCGGCCGAGGCGACATGTTCCACCCGGCTAAAGCCTGCACTCACCATATTTGAACGTTTGGCGGCCCCGATGCCCGGAAGCAGCGTAACGTCATTACTTTGAACCGCCAGTCCATTGACGTAGCTGGTCCAAGGCCATTCCGCCGCCCCGTAACAAGGCGTCACCAGGCCGCCGTTCAATATCTCTCTGATGGCCTCCAACGCTTGATCCAACTTGCCGTCCCACTCGGACATGTCATAGGGCAGAACTTGGGAATCGCCGTTCAAGACGGCAAATTCTTCCGGCTCGTATCCCTGGGCCAGACCCAGCAGCCGGTTATAAGCCGCCGCCTGCAGGACATGTCCCTGTTTGATACGGCGGGCGAACTTTATCTCCACGATCCTGTAGCTGTAATCGCCCAGGTCTGAAGTGACTCCATCAATACGTTCCAGAACGTCGGGGCGGCCTTCCAGCCCCGCTGGCCCGCCCAGCAAGGGCATGTTTTGGATGGAGGGAACCCCTTCGGCCATCAATTCCAGGGTGCGCCGGAAACCATCTTCCTCGGTTGAGAAGAACTCGCGGACGGCTCCCGGATAAAATTCGGCCGTTACGGCCGCTTCGTGGTCTCGACCCTGGTCAAACAGATATTGGGTGAACGGTGGGATCGGGTCTTTGGAATCTTCCGGGGCCTGTAGATCGCACCACAATGAGATGGGCGAGACGGCGTACCGGTAAACCCATCCCGACTTGACGGCAGGACCGGCGGCGCCGGCGATCAAACGCTGAAAAACCGCTTCAACATCCATCAGCTGCCCTCCCGTCCATATTCCGAAAGGAACCGGCTTGGCCTAGTGACTCACCAACGTAGATATGAGCAGTGGGACTTCACCCCCACTCTAACTCTCCCCCGTCTAGGGGGAGAGGACATATCCCTTCCCCCCTTGCGGGGGAAGGTTAGGATGGGGGTGAATATCCTGCCAACAACCTCATCACCGTCCAGGACCAGCGGTGGTAATCGATTTAGTTACACCACCACCAGGTTTACCAGGCGGCCTGGGACGTAGATGGTCTTGGTCACCGACTTGCCCTGGGTGTAGGTCTGGACCTTGGGGCTGGCCAGGGCCTGCGCCTGAGCGGTAGCCTCATCGATGTCGGCGGGAACCTCCAAACGGTCCCGCACCTTTCCGTTGACCTGCACCACCAGGGTGATCAACTCATCGGCCGCCAGATCATCGTCCCAGGTGGGGAAGCTCTGCTGGTGGATGCTGTAGGGAAGGCCCCTTCGCTCCCACAACTCCTCGGTGACATGGGGCGCCATGGGGGCCAGCATCAGCAGGAATTTCTCTACGCACTCCCGCCAGGTAGCAGAATCTATGCTGGAGTCGGCCCACACCTTGTTCAGGTGATTCGACAACTCCATCAGCGACGCGATGGCCGTGTTGAACTTGAATTTGTCCAGATCGTTATGGCATTTGCGGATGGTCTGGTGCAGCAGGCGTTGCGTCTTACGGACCGATTCGGGATCTATGTCTGCTTGGGGTTTCCGATCCAAATCGCCGGGATCGCGTTCCACCATGTCCCACACCCGGTTGAGCCAGCGGGCGGTGCCGTTTATGCCCACGTCGCTCCAGGGGCCTCCCTGGTCCCAGGGGCCGATGAACATCAGGAAGCAACGCACTGCGTCCGCGCCCAGTTGCCCCACCACATCGTCGGGGTTCACCACGTTGCCCCGGCTTTTGCTCATCTTCTCGTGGTCCTCACCCAGGATCACGCCCTGGTTGTATAAGCGAAGGAAGGGCTCATCGAAATCCACGATCCCCATGTCGTGCAATCCCTTGATGAAGAAGCGTGAATAGAGCAGGTGCATCACGGCATGTTCGGCGCCTCCGGTGTACTGGTCCACCGGCATCCAGGTTTTGCCCAGTTCGGGATCGACTGGGCCGTCTTCATATTGGGGACTCAGGTACCTGAGCATGTACCAAGACGAATCGAAGAATGTGTCCATGGTGTCGGTCTCGCGCCGCGCCGGCCCCTGGCACTGGGGGCAGGTGGTGTTCACAAATTCAGGATCCAAAGCCAGCGGGGATTCACCGGTGGGTTTGAATTCAGCGTCGGGCGGCAAAAGCACCGGCAGGTCTTTTTCCGGAACGGGCACTATCCCGCAGGCGTCGCAATACACCATGGGGATGGGTGTTCCCCAATACCGCTGCCGGGAGATTATCCAATCTCGTAGCCGGTAGGAAACGGTGCGGCGTCCCCAGCCATTTTTCTCGATATCATCGGAAATGGCCACGATGCCCTCTTCGTTGGTCATACCCTCGTACTTGGCCGAATTGGTCATGAATCCGTCGCCCAGGTAGGCTTCGGTCAGTTCTTTGCCGTCCCAGGTGATGGGGGCGACGACGATGCGCGCCGGCAGCCCATACTTCCGGGCGAACACAAAGTCCCTGGCGTCGTGGGCAGGCACGCCCATGACGGCGCCGGTGCCGTAAGTGACCAAAACGTAATCGGCGATGTATATGGGGACCCGCTCGCCGTTCAACCGGTTGACGGCGTAAGAACCCAAAAAGATACCCGTTTTTTCGGTGTCGGTGGAAAGCCGGTCGATCTCCGACGTGCGCCGGGCCTGCTCGACGTAGGCTTCCACCTCGGACCGGTGTTGGTCTGTGGCCAATTGCTCTACTAAAGGATGTTCCGGCGCCAACACGATGAACGTCACCCCGAATATCGTGTCGATACGAGTGGTGAAAGTGCGTATCTCTTTCTCGTCGAGGCCGTGGGCGCTGATGTCGAAGCTGATCTCCACGCCCTCGCTGCGGCCGATCCAGTTCTGCTGCATGGTCAATATCTTGTTTGGCCACTCCTCCAGACCATCAAAGTCCAGCAGCCGGTCGGCGTATTCGGTGATGCGAAAAAACCACTGCTCCAGGTCCCTGCGGGTGATGACCGTGCCGCAGCGTTCACAAGCGCCGTTGACCACCTGTTCGTGGGCCAGGACCGTCTGGCACGAAGGACACCAAACCACGGGCGCCTTGCCGTGGTATGCCAGGCACTGGGGGTAGAATTTCAAGAACAACCACTGGCTCCAGCGGTA
>JADFPM010000155.1 GCA_022562335.1 Chloroflexota bacterium | reverse complement strand
CCCCATTGGACCATGTTCGTGACGACCACATTGGTTTTGGCCGGGCACAACTGGCCGGTGTTCCTAAACTTCCGGGGTGGTAAAGGCGTCGCCGTCATCTTCGGCGCATCGCTGTCCCTGGTCCCGTGGCTGACCCTGGCCGCCCTGGCCCCGGCGGTCTTGGTCATCGCCCGGTCCCGCAACGTCACCATCGGCGCCACCTTTGGAATGGGCCTGCTGAATATCCTCATAGTCGTCACCGGGCAGGCGGTGGACCGGGTTGCCCTGTGCCTGTTCCTCACCTTCCTGGTCTCGGCCACCTACCTGGTGAGCATCCGCCACCAAATACGCTCCGCCGCCAAGAGCCGCCGGTGGAAGGACCTGTTCCCCGAAACCAACATCTAGCCTATTGTTTAGCCTGATGTTCGGATCGTTGTCCTTGACGCCCGTGATCGTGGCCAATTCGGATTTCCCCTAGAGTATAATTACCTTCGTCCGGGCGTATGTCACGCCGGAAAATCCTACGGATCGGGTATTGGAAGCGGTTTATGTTAGACCACGGAATTGTTGATGCCGGCAGGGTGGACGCCGTCGAGGAACTGCGGCAGAGGCTGCGCCATTCGGCTGCCCACGTCATGGCCGACGCTGTTTTGCAGCTATTCCCGGAGGCCAAGATGGGCATTGGCCCCCCCATACAGGACGGTTTTTACTACGATTTTGAAGTGTCGCGGCCTTTCACGCCGGAAGACCTGGAGCGGATCCAGGCCCTGATGGAGGAAACCATCTCGGCCGGCCATCCCTTCCAACGGGAAGAGATTGGGCGGGAAGACGCCTTCAAGCTCTTTGGCGGCCAGCCGTACAAGCTGGAGATCATAAACGATCTGCCCGATGAGACCACCCTATCCATCTACCGGCACTCGGGCTTCGTGGACCTGTGCCAGGGGCCCCATCTGGACGGCACGGGCGATATTCCCGCGGTGAAACTGCTATCGGTTGCCGGGGCCTACTGGCGCGGCGACGAACACCGGCCCATGCTGCAACGCATCTACGGCACGGCCTTCGAGTCCCAGGAAGCCCTGGACGAACACCTGGCCCGGCTGGAAGAAGCGGAAAAAAGGGACCACCGCACCCTGGGCCGCCAGCTGGACCTGTACACCATACACGACGAGATCGGCCCCGGCCTCATCGTTTGGCATCCCAAAGGCGGGCGGGTCCGCACCATCATCGAAGATTACTGGCGGGACCTGCACTACCGTCATCATTACGACATCGTGTATTCGCCCCACATCGGCCGCGCCCAGCTTTGGCAGACCAGCGGCCATCTGGACTTCTACCGTGAGAGCATGTACGCCCCGTTGGACGTGGACGGCCAAGAATACTTCCTTAAGCCCATGAACTGTCCCTTCCACATCATGATCTACAAATCGGCGCTGCGAAGCTACCGGGAGTTGCCCCTGCGGTTCGCCGAACTGGGCACCGTCTACCGGTACGAGCGCAGCGGCGTGCTCCACGGGCTGATGCGGGTGAGGGGCTTCACCCAGGACGATGCCCACATCTTTTGCACCCCCGATCAGGTGGAAACCGAGATCGGCGGGGTGCTGGACATGACCTTTGAACTGTTGAAGGCGTTCGGATTCAGCGAATATTCCATCTTTCTTTCCACCCGGCCGGAAAAGGCAGTGGGCGAGACAGAGATGTGGGACCATGCCACCCGCTCGCTGGAATCGGCTTTGCTGCAGCGGGGGTTGCCCTTCAAGGTGGACGAGGGCGGCGGCGCGTTCTACGGACCCAAGATAGATATCAAGATCACCGACGCCCTGGGCCGGGAGTGGCAATGCACCACGGTGCAGTTCGACTTCAACCTGCCCGAGCGGTTCGACCTTACCTACCAGGACGCGGAAGGCGGCAGGACCCGGCCCTATATGGTCCACCGGGTCATCCTGGGCTCCATGGAGCGGTTCTTCGGGGTGCTGTTGGAACACTACGCCGGCGCGTTTCCCCTGTGGCTGGCCCCAGTGCAGGCCATAATCATCCCCATCGCCGACCGGCACCTCGAATATGCCGAGAAGGTGCGGGCCCAACTGGCGGCCCACAACATCCGGGTGGAGATCGACAGCCGCAGCGAACGCATGAACCTAAAGATCCGCAACGCCCAACAGCAGAAGGTCCCCTACATGCTGGTGGTGGGAGACAGGGAAGCCGAAGCGGGCGCCGTCGCCGTCCGCCTGCGGGACGAGACCGACCTGGGAGCCATGCCGGTGGCCGAGTTGTTGGAGCGGATCGCCGGGGAGCTTAAAGGGTCGGCGGGGCAACCTAAAGCAGCGGAATAGACCAACCCACCCTGCCCTTGTCCAAGGTCCGGCTGGCCCGATAGACGGGTGGAAAACTCCGGGGCAGCCTCTAGCGTCAAACCAGTGGTTAATGGACTTCACCGGGAAGGAGCGCTGTCCCTTTGGGCAGGAGGTAGTTTACCGGTCTCTATTCTGGTTCGACAGGCTCACCACGAGCGGAGGGTCTTATTTGGGCATTTCCCTTTACCAATGGCATTTCTGCCCACGCACAAAACGTCCCGAATGCCCACATTCGGCGCTAACCGCTCAATTCCGCTCACCCTGAGCTTGTCGAAGGGCAGGCCGCTATGGGAGACCAGGTTAGAACTCACCCGCCGGCCGCTGACTCCGCCAAATCCCGGAACACCTGCCGCCAGGTCTCTTCATCACCCTGCCCGTAGCCGTCGCGGTAGATGACCACACCCTGGGAATCTACGGCGATCTTGGTGGATTGCACCAGGACCTGGAGGTCCCTTAGCATCGTCCCCGTGGGCTCGGACACCAGCCATGGATGGCCCTCCCGTTCCCGGTAGGCCTCCAGCTTGTCCAATTTCTCCGTTGGGTCGGTGCCGATGGCGTAGAACGCGACCTCATCGGCGAACTCTGGGTAGATGCCCTTCAGGCGCCGAAACTCGGCGCCGCAAACCGGTCACCAAGTGGCGAAAAACATCAAGAACGCCGGCTTCCCCTCGATAATGAGTTGTTGGGAAGTGACCGTGGCGCCGTCGGCCAAGAGGATGGCGAAATCAGGCAGCCGTTCTCCGATCTTCAAGCCTACCGGGATGGTCTTTTGTTCGGGAGCCGGCTCCACGGAATCGGCGACCGTCGCCGTCGGGCCGGTCTTGAGCGGCGTTTCCACGGGGGTGGGCGCTGGTTCGCCCACGGAAGCGGCCACCGGGGCACCCTCTTTCTGGGGCGTCGGACCCGCGCTTTCGGATACAACCGCTGCCGGGCCGGCTTTCGTTGGAATCTCCACGGGGACGGGGGCGCTGGATGCGCAACCCAGAGCCAGCGTCAAAGCGATGACGGTGAAACCTAGAATCGAGTGTCTTAGGGAAATGTTAATGCCTCACAGATTCTCATATTCGGGCTGCCACAAAGGGGGCTCCCCATTCCAAACCCGCTGGATGTTCTCAAAGGAGTTGGCCGCCCGCTTGGGGATCGATTCCCTGGTAGGGCCCGCGGTGTGGGGGGTGATTATCAGGTTGTCCAACTTCAGCAAAGGGTCGTCGGGGTCGGGAGGCTCATGTTCCATCACGTCCATTCCGGCGGCGGCGATGGTCCCGGAGGATAAAGCATGGGCCAAAGCGGCCTCGTCGATCACGCCGCCCCGGCTGGTGTTGATGATAACGGCGGAGGGTTTCATCAAGGCCAATTCCTTTTCGCCGATCATCCCATAGGTCTCCTTGGTCAAGGGCACGTGAAGGGTGACCACGTCGGAGGTTTTCAGAAGTTCTTCCAGCGGGACCGCTTGCAGACCCAGGGCGTCCTCTTGGGTAGGCGGCAATGGATGGTATTTGTCGAAATACTGCATTTCCATGTCAAAGGCCCGGGACCTTTTCGCCACCTGTTGGCCGATGTTGCCCATGCCTACGATGCCCAGCGTCTTCCCCTCCAGCTCGAACACGTCGATCTTCCGGTTCTGCTCCTGCTTCCACAACCCGGCTTTGACGTTGTTGGCATAGACCATCAGGCGCCGGTGGCAGGCGATCATCAGCATCATGGTATGCTCGGCCACCGCCACCCGGTTGGCGCCGCCGTTGTTGGCCACCGCGATACCCAGGTCATCGGCCAGGGGCAGGTTCATCTCGTCATATCCGGCGCTGAGCAGTTGTATCAGTTTGCACTTCGTGGCCGCTTGCAGCACCCGGTCAGATATCCTTCCGGGGAACAGCATGATGAAGTCGGCTTCACGGACCAACTCGATCTTCGCATCGTCGTCCATGTCCGCGGCGGCGGCGGTGACTTCCATCCCCGGCAACGCTTTATCCACCACCACCTGGCGTAACTCCGGGTCCAGATTGGTAAAGAAAACCACTTTCGCGACGGCCATATTTTTCGTTCCCAGTTGCTTGATCTTCGACTGAAATGAGCCCTTGAAATGAGCCCTGATTTTAACATAGGGGCCTGGTATTTCTATACGCATTCACCGACAATACGGTTTGGCGCCATCGTTTGAAACCTCACCCCGCCTTAGGGCGGGTTCACATAGGAGAAACCATGCCAAACCGGTTGATCCACGAGACCAGCCCCTATCTATTACAGCACGCCAACAACCCCGTTGACTGGTATCCCTGGGGCCCCGAAGCCCTGGCGCGGGCCAAGGAGGAAGATAAACCCATCCTCCTGAGCATCGGCTACTCGGCCTGCCACTGGTGCCACGTCATGGAACGGGAGTCCTTCGAGAACGACGCCATCGCCCAGCTGATGAACGAGCGGTTCATCAGTATCAAGGTGGACCGGGAAGAACGCCCGGACCTGGACGCCGTCTACATGGAGGCGGTGCAGATGCTCACCGGCAGCGGCGGTTGGCCGATGACCTTGTTCCTCACCCCAGACACCAAGCCCTTCTACGGGGGCACCTATTTCCCTCCGGTGGACCGGCAGAACATGCCGGGCTTCCCCCGGCTGCTGCTTTCGGTGTCCGAGACCTATCGCAACAACCCCGATGAGATAGAGCGGGTCACCAGCCAACTGTCCAGCAAGATGGGACTTTCGGGCCAGATACCCAAGGGCAACGACCTACTGACAGAAGAGATCGTGCACCAGGCCTATACCGCCCTGGCCACCAACTTCGATTATCAGAATGGGGGCATCGGCGCCGCGCCCAAGTTCCCCCAGCCCATGACCTTGGAGTTTCTGCTGGGGTATCACCACCGAGGTTATCCGGACCTGTCGCAACGGGCCCTGGACATGGTCAACCTTACCCTGGAGAAAATGGCCTACGGCGGGATATACGACCAGATAGGCGGCGGGTTTCACCGGTACTCCACCGACGCTTTCTGGCTGGTCCCCCACTTCGAGAAGATGCTCTACGACAACGCCCTGCTGGCCAAACTCTACCTTCACGCCTTCTTGGTGACCCAACGGCCCCTCTACCGGCGCATCGCCGAGGAAACGCTGGACTACGTTCTGCGGGAGATGACCGATCCCATGGGCGGGTTTTACTCTTCCCAGGACGCCGACAGCGAGGGGGTGGAGGGCAAGTTCTTCGTGTGGACTCCCGACGAAACCAGGCAGGTCTTGGGGGACGAGACCGGCAACCTGGTGGGCGGGTTTTTCGGGGTGAACGATGCCGGTAATTTCGAAGGCAAGACCATCTTCAACGTCCCCCAGCCACCGGATGAGTTTGCCCAGGAGCAGGGCATCCCGTTGGAAGAGTTCCTCGCTACCGTCCAGACCGCAAAGGAGGGACTGCGGCTGTCCCGAGAGGGTCGGGTCCATCCCATGCGGGACGACAAGGTCCTGTCATCATGGAACGGGTTGATGCTGCGGGCCTTTGCCGAAGCGGCCCAGGTCTTGGGCCGCCCGGACTACCTGGAGGCCGCGGTCAAAAACGCCGAATTCCTGACCTCGACCATGATCCAAAAGGGTACGGATCACGAAGGCCGCCTGTTGCGTACATACCGCAACGGCGAGGCCAAACTGCTGGCGTATCTGGAGGACTACGCTTTTGTGGCCGATGGCCTGTTGGCCCTGTACGAGGCTACGTTCCAGCCCCGCTGGCTGGAGGAGGCGGTCAAAATGGCGGATTCCATGATCGACCTGTTCTGGGATGACGATGTTGGCGGTTTTTACGACACGGGCAGAGACCACGAGGACCTGGTGGTGCGCCCCAGGGACACCTTCGACAACGCCCAACCCTGCGGCGGGTCGGTGGCTTCGGGCATACTGCTCCGTCTGGCGGTGATCACCGGCAATGACGAATACGCCACCAAAGCGGCCACTCCCCTGCGCGCCCTGCAACAACTGATGTCCCGGTCTCCCATGGGGGCCGGCCAATGGCTGGTTACGCTGGACTTCTACCTGTCCCAGCCCAAGG
>JADFPM010000154.1 GCA_022562335.1 Chloroflexota bacterium | reverse complement strand
GGCGCCACCGGCAGTTCGGTCTTCTGCCAGGTCTTTCCGTCGTCCCTGGTCTGTTGGATGGCCCCGGTGATACCAGGTATGGCGTCGCCGTTGCCGACGAACATCACGTTGGGATCGTCGGTCTTTATGGCCATGCCCCGGCAGTAGGACCGGTTGTCGTTCTCATTGAACTTGGGGAAATAGTGGTAGTCCCAGCTTTCTCCCTCGTCGGTGCTCTGGGCGATGCCGAAGGGACTGGTGCAGTAGATCGACGTGGTCGGCCCGGCGCTGATCGCCATGCCGTGAATGTCTCCGTGGAATGGGTCCGGCCCCAGGTCCGACAAATGTATCCAGTTGTCGCCGCCGTCCAGGCTTTTATATACCCCGTCGACCTCGATGCCCGCCCATATGGTGCGGTGGTCCCTGGGGTCGACTATCACGTTGGTGGTCCGGGGAGTACCCACCGGGCAGTTCATGTTGACGCCCATGGTCAGGTGCTGCCACGACTTGCCGCCGTCCCTGGACCGGAAAGCCTCTGGCCGGGTGCCGGCAAATATGGTCTCGGTGTCGGCCGGGTCCACGGTCACCGACCAGATCTGAAGGCTCTCCATGGGCGAATCCAACTTCTCCCAAGAGCCGCCGTTGTCGTCGCTGCGGAAAATGCCAATGTCGGTCCCCGCTATGATCCGGTGGGCATCGTCGGGGTATACGGTCAGGGCCCTAACGTTGCATTCCGAAGGCAGTGGGTCCCTGATCCGGTTCCAAGACTCCCCTCCGTCGGGACTAACCGACAGCCCGCCCCCCACGGTGGCAACGCATATGGTGTAATTGTTGGCCATGGTCATACCCTCCTTCATCATGGGTAATTCCGAATGGGGTAACACGTTTGGTACAGGGACATAATAGACTGAATGTCAATAAGCCGCCATTCCGTGGCAATCCAGCTTGACCTGGCCATGGGTGCTGCCTAGAATGGCAAACCATGAGCCAGATGGTTTTCATCCACGGACCGGGCGCCGGAGCGTGCGCCGATTCCTATGTGAATCAACTCTCCCATTTTCCGGGCAGCCTGGCTCCCACCCTGCCCGGCCACCTGGAAGGCGAGCCCTGCCCCGACGTGGAGAGATACACCGATTGGTTGCGGGGCTGGCTATGGGCCCAGGACCGGGCCAGCGATCTGGTGCTGGTGGGTTTCACCCTGGGCGCTTGCATAGCCTTGCAATACGCTCTGGACTATGCCAACGAGGTCAAGGCCATCGTGTTGATGACCGTGTCCATGCGGCCCAAGGAACGCGCCCCCGGCGCGCTGGACATGAGGCTAAAGGCCGCCGAAGACCCTGATGCATATCAAGAATGGCTGGAGTTCCAGCGCCACGCCATGATGTTCATCGAGCCCGGGTTGCGGGAGAGCCTGATGGAATGTCATGCCAAGGTCGGCCCCATTTCCCAATACAATGACCTGGTGACCATCGACCGGTTCGACGTTCGCGACCGTATCGAAAGCCTGCGAGCTCCCCTGCTGCTTATCCGGGGAGTCGACGACCCCGGAAAGCCGCCGGAATACGAGTTGGAGATCCACCGGGCGGTGCCGGGCTCACGCTACCTGACCCTATCCGGAGCGGGGCACTTCCCCGCCGCGGAACTGCCAAAAGAGGTGAACCAGGCCATCGACGAATTCCTCACCTCGCTGGATTAGCCCAGGGTCAGCCGCACATGGTTCGGCCAATAACCCGGCCGGTCCAGCCATTTGCCACAGCTCTTTTCCTCCCGCGCCTTAGCCGCCAAATCGGGAATAATGGCCACCGCCGACATCAAATTCAGCGTCCGCATCCACCAACGCGGCTACAGCTACCAAGACCTGCGGGAGATTTGGCTGGCTGCCGACCGTTTGGGCTTCCACTCGGCCACCCTTTACGATCTCTTAAACTCTCCGGCACTGGAATGCTGGACCACCCTTTCGGCCCTGGCCGTGGAAACCAGCCGGATCCGTCTGACCCCGCTGGTATTGGCCAACACCTACCGGCCACCGCCGTTGTTGGCCAAGATGGCCGCCACCCTGGACGTGATCAGCCAGGGCAGGTTGGAACTGGGCATAGGCGCCGGGGGAGGCGAAGACGACCACCGGGCGTCGGGCTACCCCTATCCGCCCATTCAGACTCGGGTGGAAATGCTGGAAGAGTCGGTGGATATCATCAAGCGGCTTTGGCAGGAACCTAAGGTGAGCCATCAAGGGAAACACTATTCGCTGCGGGAGGCGGTGGTCGATCCCAAACCGGTGCAACAACCCCATCCTCCGATATTGATCGGCGGCCACGGCCAACGGTTTTTGATGCGCGCGGTGGCCCGCCACGCCGATATTTGCAACATCGGATTTGAAATGACCTTGGAAGACTACGACGCCAAGCTGAACAATCTTAAAGAGCACTGTCAAAGGGTGGGCAGGGACCCCGCGGAGATAGAAGTCAGCCACAACACTCGGGTGGTCATCGCCGAAAACCCTGCCGAATTCGATGAAATGGTCTCCAGCGGCGCGGCAGCGGCCAAAACCACCCCCACCGCCTATAGAGAGTCTTTGGGCCGGGCCATTGCCGGTACTCCCGCCCAGTGCCGGCAACAGATCCAAAGGCTGGTGGATCACGGCATCACCTATTTCTTTTTGTTGTTCCCGGAGCCTATCTCAGTGGCTAGCTTGAACCTGTTTGCCAAAGAGGTGATGCCCCAATTCGGCCGTTCCGAAAGTACAGACCAGGGGTAAAACGCGGCAAATGTCTGCGCTCCAAACTTGTCTACCCAAACGCAGGTCACTATAATCCCCTTAAATCAGGCCAAGCAGGCAAATCTCAGCGTGCGGTCCTGCCGGATTTACGCCCGCCTTGGCGCCGCTACACCAGAGACCAGCAATCAATAAACCAATAATAAAGGAACACGCAACAGAAGGAGTCGACCATGGTTGATCAACTGGCCCGGCCCAAAGACCACGTGGAAGTTTACTGGTTTTCCGAACAGGCCCAGGGATACGTGTCCGACGGGCAACTTGAACAATACGAATCCGGACGGCTGGGTTTTCCCAATAACCACTTTGATCCGGAAAAAGCCCACGTTCTTTACAACGAGTACCACGACCAATATGCCCTGGCCGACGAGGTGGGCTTTGACGGTATCATGACCAACGAGCATCACGCCGCATATTGGTGCGGCAAGCCGGCGGTCAACCTGGATGCCGCCGTCATCGCCAAGGTCACCAAGCGGGTCAAGATCGCCATCCTGGGCAACGTCATCGCCATCAACGACCCCGTACGCATGGCCGAGGAGATCGCCATGCTGGACTGCTACTCCGGTGGCCGGATCATCTCCGGCTTCGTGCGGGGCGGCGCCGTCGAAAGCCTGCAGGGTGGCATCGACCCCACGGAAAACCGGGAGCGGTTTGAAGAGGCCCACGACCTCATCGTCAAGTGCTGGACCGAGCCGGGGCCATTTCGCTTTGAAGGCAAGTACTACCACCACCGGGTGGTCAATCCCTGGGTGTTGCCCATGCAAAAACCCCGGCCGGACATCTGGTTCCCCGGCACCGGGAGCCCGGAAAGCGTGGTCTGGGCCGCCAAGCACGGCCACCCCTATATGAACCTGGGCGCGGTGATGGAAACCACTGAATGGCTGAAGCAGATCTACATCGACACCGCCCTGGAAGCCGGATACCAGCCGGGGCCGGAGCATTTCGGATATCTGCTCAAAGTATTTGTGGCAGACACGGAAGAAAGGGCCCAGGAGATGGGCCGCCACTTCGTTTGGACCGAGGGACACCGCCAACGTGGCCCCGTAGAGCACGTGGACCCGCCGGGCTACCAGTCGCGCAAGGCGGTGGAGGTCAAGCGCAGCCGGCCCACCGGCGCCTTCGCGGGCAGCGCCGGCGCGCCCCAGTCCTACGAGCGCCAGCAGGAAGGCAGGACCATCATCGTCGGAACACCCGACACGGTCATTGAAAAACTGAACTACGTGGTGGATCACCTGAACCCAGGTTACCTGTTGATCTACGGCAACGAAGGTCCCATGCCCCACCAAGATTGTATGCGCTCCATCGAGTTGTTGGGCAAAGAGGTGATCCCTGCGCTGAAAGAGATCAAGCTGCGTCCTTACGAAACGGACTAACAGCCGGAGCATCATGACTCCCTAGGAGAAGCGATGGTCGTAGCGGCCGACAGCGTGCAAATGGACCCCCGTGCCCTGGCCAACGTGGAGGTTCTTTTCCAAGAACAGATCGGCCAGGGGCTTCATCCCGGAGCGGCACTGTCCGTTTACCGCTACGGCCGGCCGGTGCTGGACATCCAGGGTGGGCTTGCCGACCAGGAGGCGGGCAAGCCGGTGTCGGAAGACACCATGTTCGTCCTATTCTCCTCCACCAAACCCCTGACGGCGGCCTGCCTGTTCATCCTGTGGGAGCGCGGCAAATTCCAGTGGGACGATCTGGTTTCCAAGTATTGGCCGGGGTTCGGCCAGAACGGCAAAGAAACCGTCACCATACGCCACATCCTCAACCACCAAGGCGGGTTCCCAGATACACCCCATGAGATAACCTTGGAGCAATGGTCGGATTGGGATGCGGTGGTCCTTGCCCTGGAGCAGACCAAGCCCATATACGAACCGGGGACCGTGCTGGCTTACCATCCCAGAAACTTTGGCTGGGTCGTGGCGGAATTGGTGCACCGCATCGACGGCCGGCGATTCTCCCAGTTCCTTCAGGAAGAATTGACCGGTCCACTGGGGATGCGGGACACCTACGTGGGGTTGCCGGCCTCCCTGGAGGATCGAGTCTCCCGGCTCCACGCCACCGACGATTGCGACAGTCCAGGAATGGTCCATCTATACAACCGGCCCGAGGCACACCGGGCCGTGCAACCTTCGGGAGGCGGAATCGCCACGGCCCGGGACCTGGCCCGGTTCTTTGCCATGATGCAGTGCGGCGGCACTTTGGACGGTACGACGATCATGGCCCCGGAAACGGTGGCTGAGGTTACAAAATTGCAGGTTGAAGCGATGGACCTGACCAATGAGAGGCATGTGCGCCGGTCGTTGGGTCTGGCCCTGGGCGACCTGCGTTCGGCGCCCCCCGACCCGGAGACCAGCCGCACCTTCGGCCACGGCGGAGCGGGTACCTCCGTGGGGTGGGCCGACCCCGATTCCGGTGTGGCCATGGCCTACATCACCAACGGCTACCGGTCTGACTATTCCAACTTCCCCCGGCTGGCGGCCATCTCCCAGGCGGTGCGGGAGGCGTGCCGCTAGGGGCTGTCAGCAATCAGCCGTCAGCCGTCAGCGCTGGGGGGCGGCGGCCCCTGACCCGAATTCGGGTCTAATCCACCGGCCTCACTCCGTGAACCTCTCAAGCGATCCGCCGCAACTTCACGATTCCCCAGTGGCAATCCTCAACCCATGTCATCCTAACCCGCAGTGAATGATCTGGGGCAGCGGGGGAACTCCTCCCCAGATGTTTCGCCGCTGCCGCTGGCTCAACATGACAGTGGCGGGTAACTGCGCCTGAGGCAACTACGCGGGAGTCGGGTAGGTGGCAATCGCCCGGAAACCCACGGCTTGAGCCATCCGGGGTCTCCTGGGACGAAGCGGTACTAATATCACCGGCTGTCGCATAGAATGTAGCCCTGGATTTTTGAATTGGAGGCATGACTATGGCATCTTTAAACTTGGCAGAGTCAGAGCAGATCTTGGCGGCGGCCAAAGCAAAAGTACAATCGATGGGCGCCAAGATGAGCATTTCCGTAGTGGACCCTCGTGGCGACTTGATAGTGATGTTCCGGGGAGACGGCGCGTCGTGGCGGACTCCTCCGATCTCACGGGCCAAGGCGATGGCTGCCGCATGCTTCGGACGCCCCAGCGGCGAACTGACCGACAACGCCCAAGCGCCGGTGTTCCGTGGTTTGATGGCCATGGAAGGCGGGCACATGATCCCCGGCCAAGGTGCTGTGCCGGCCTACCGCAACGGGGAACTCGTCGGCGCGGTGGGCGGCAGTGGCGGAACGGCGCAGGAAGACGAGGATGCGTCTCTGGCTGGGATCCAAGCCCTGGGCCTTACCACTTCGGCGTGATCCATTCGACGCAGCACGCCGGCCTGCCGCGTCACATTCACGTGCCGCATAAAAGAAGGCCCGCATCATATTGCGGGCCTTCTTTCGAGTCCTGGTCAGGGCGCGGTGGGTTTAATCGCCGGACACCTGCTCCGGCGCCAACGAGCCGGTGGCGTTCAGATACATCAGCGCCGCGTTCACCCTGGGGTCTTTGGAACCGTCCTCCATCTGCAGCTTGCCGTAGATGCTGTTTATGTGCCGCTCCACGGTCCGAAGGTCCCGGGACAACACCCGGGCGATGGTGTCGTTGCGGTAGCCCTTGGCGATCCAGCTCAACACCTCCGTCTCCCTGGGGGAAAGGCCGGGCAGTCCGGCCGGGCCGG
>JADFPM010000153.1 GCA_022562335.1 Chloroflexota bacterium | reverse complement strand
GTAATATTGTGAACGCCCAGTACGAGCAACTCCATAACCAGCTCACAGCTCTGAAAGAGGAGCTGACGGCAGATCCTAAATTGACGGACTCCTTCAAACTCGATCTGGCCGTGGATATAGAGAGCATCAAAGATCAGCTCGCCAAAGCTGTTCCCGATAGAAGCACAATTAGAGGCCTTTGGGACAGTGTTCAAAAAGGGGCTATAGCTTCAGGGCTTACCGATAGTGTGGTGAAACTAGGAGCCATGATCGCGCCCTTGTTTTCGTAGCGGGAGTTCACTTAAACCGCTGGTATTGCGTCCACCATTCGGGGATGGGTTAGTACCCTGGCCTAAAGGTTCCGACCACCCCCCTACCCCACCACATACCCGTTCTTCGCGTCCCACTCCCGCTCCTCCTTCCCTCGCTCCGATGGCTCCCCAAACCCGCCGCCGCCGCTGGATAGGCAGTAGATGCGGTCGCCGGGGTTGACTACCACGCCCACCTCTTTGGACAGCAGGGTTCGTTCTTTGCCGTTGGAGATTATCTTGTAGATGTGGGGCAGGCCGGGGCTGCCGCCGAAGAGGCCGAAGGGCGGGACCACTATGCCGTCGCCGGCCGTGTTCAGCAGGGCGGGTTCCGAACCCTCGTACACCAGGTCGCAGACCGTGCCCAGGCCACCGCGCCATTGGCCGTCGCCGCCGGAGCCGGGGCGGAAGGCGTGGCATTTTATGAAGAAGGGGAACCGCTCCTCGGTGACCTCCACGCTGGGGGACCGGATGCCTCCCGCCACGTTGACCTCGCCCACGTTGGGCCAGCCGTCGAACCCCATGGACGCGCCTCCGCCGCCCCTGGCCAGGAAGAAGTGCCAGATGAAACGCCGCCCGTTGCGGGGGTCGATGCCGGTCATGGCGTAGCGCAGCCGGCGGGAGAACCCGGCGTTGACCGCGTGGGGTATGGCCGGGGCCAACGCCTTGAAGATCGCCTCGACGATCTCCTCGGCGCAGTGGTTGGTGCTCATGCACACCGGCGCCGGCGGGTTGGCGTTGACGATCAAACCCTTAGGGGCGATTACCGTGACCGGCCGCATGGAGCCCTCGTTCTTGGCCACGTCGGCGGGGGCCAGGTACATGATGGCGGCGTGGGCCAGGGAGCGGGTGTTGGCGTAGGCGCTGTTGATGAAGCCGGTCACCTGGGGGCTGGACTCGCTGAGGTCGATCTCCATGGTATCGCCGCTTATCGTGATTTTGGCCCGGATTGGGATCAGCTTACTATCGAAACCGTCGTCGTCCACCAGGGACTCGCCGTGATAAACGCCGTCGGGCCACCCGGAGATGAACTGGCGCACCTGCCGCTCGGTGGCCGCCAGGATTTCGGTCACCGCCGTCGTCAACCGCTCCTCCCCGTAAGACTGCAACAATTCCTGGACCCGTTGGGTGGCGATCATCACCGACCCGATCTGGGCGTTCAGGTCTCCCAGGAAGTTCTCGGGATGGCGCACGTTGGCCGACAGCATCTGTAAAAGGTCTTGGCGGGGCTTTCCGGCGTCATATATCCTCAGGGGCGGGATGCGCAACCCCTCCTGGTAGATCTCGGTGGCGGCGGGGTTGTAGCCACCGTGGGTCCCGCCGCCGATGTCGCTGTGGTGGGCCCGGTTCACGGCATAGAACAGGGGGCGCCCGTTATGGAATATGGGCCGGATGACGGTGATGTCCGGCAGGTGGCTGCCGCCGAAATACGGGTCGTTGAGCAAAAACAGGTCGCCGTCGGCGATGTCGTTGCCGAAATAGTCCTGCACCGCGGCCCCGGCGATGGGCAGGGCGCTGATGTGCACCGGAATACCCTCGCCCTGGGCCACCAGTTGGGATTCGGCGTCCAGAATGGCGGTGGAGAAATCGTGGCTGGTGTTGAGTATCTGGGACATGGAGGTCCGCAGCATCACCTCGGTCATTTCCAGGGCGATGGACTCCAGCCGGTGCTCGATGACCGCCAGGGTCACCGGGTCCAGGGTCCCGTCGTCAGGACCGCCAGGACCGTCATTTAAAGCGGACACGAAGATCTCGATGCCGCCGTAGGGGTCCACCGCGGCCCGGTCCTGGCCGCCCAATAGAACGGTGGTGAAGTCCGACTCCAAGATGGCCGGACCCGGCACCACGGCCCCGGCGGGCAACCGGTCCATGTCGAAGACGGGCACTTCTTGCCACCCGTCCAGGTAGACCTGGCGGTCATCCTTCTTTGCCTGGGCCACCGAACCATCGGTGGAACGCCGGGGCAGGCTTGCCTTGGCCAGCTTGCCCACCGCGTTGACCCGCAGGGTGATCAGCCTGATCTCCTGCTGCGACTGCTGGTAGGAGTACAACTCCTGGTAACGCCGGTGGAAGTTCGACGCCCATTGCTCCAGTATTAGGCCATCGTCCTGGTCCAGGGGCGGGGCGGCGACGTTGACATCGTAGACCTGGTCCAGGTACCGCATGTCGGCCGAGCAGGTGACCTCCACGTTCTCGGGCGCGATCCCCTGGGCCTCCAGCTTGGCCCTGCCCTGGGCCTCCAGTTCGGCGGTGATGGAACGGACGGCGTCCAGGTCGATGGCGTCCAGGCTGGCGGGATAGGACCGGGAAAAGTCGTACTTCAGGTCGGTGGCGAGCATGCCGTAGGCGGATAGGACCGGGGCCGCCGCCGGTATGAATACTTTCTCCACCCCCAACTGCCGGGCCACCTCCGCCGCCTGGAGGCCGGCCGCTCCGCCGAAGGCCAGCAGGGAGAAATGGCGGGGGTCGACGCCCCTTTGCACCGACATCAGGCGTATGCCCTCGGCGATGGCCGCGGACACCACCCGCGACACCCCGTGGGCGGCTTCGACGGTGGAAAGGGCCAGGGGTCCGGCGACATGCTCAGCCAGGGCGCCTTCCGAAAGCTGCCGGTCGAGCTTTGCCTCTCCCCCCAGGAAATTATCTGGGTCCAGATAACCCAGGACCAGGTTGGCGTCGGTCACCGTGGGAAGGGTCCCGCCCTTGCCGTAACATGCGGGTCCGGGATCGGCGCCGGCGCTTTCAGGGCCGACGTGGAGTATGCCGCCGGTGCCCACCGAGGCGATGCTGCCGCCCCCGGCGCCCATGGTGTGGATGTCGATCATGGGAACGGCTATCTTCCATCCGGCCTCGAACTTCTCGGTGGTCAGGTGGGGAACGCCGTTTTGGATCAACGATATATCGGTGCTGGTGCCGCCCATGTCAAAGGCGATGATATCGGCCTGGTGCAGCATTTGGCCGTAGGCGGCGGCCCCGTTGACCCCGCCGGCCGGACCCGACAGGATGGCGCGGACGGCCATCCTGCTGGAATCGTCGATGGGGGCCACGCCGCCGTTGGACTGCATGATCAGCACGTCCTTGCCTTGCTGATAGGACGACAGCCGCTGTTTCAGGTTGGCCAGGTATTTCCCGAACACGGGGCCCACGTATGAGTTGACCACGGTGGTGCTCAACCGGTCGAACTCTTTTATCTGGGGGATCACCTGGCTGGAAACAGAGGTGTACATATCGGGGAATCTCTGCTCGATCTTCGCGGCAACGCGCTTCTCGTGCTCGGGATTCAGGAACGAGAAGAGAAAGCAGACGGCCAGGGCCTCCACTCCCTCGGCCTCCAGTTGGTCCAGCGCCCGGTCCAGGGCTTCTTCGTCCAGCGGGGTCTCAACCTTGCCGCTGGCGCGCACCCTTTCCGGCACCTCCAGGCGCAGGTACCGGGGCACCAGGGGCTCCACCGGCTTCATGCGCAGGTTGTACCGGTCCTCCTTCATACCTTCCCGCATCTCCAGCAGGTCCCGAAACCCGGCGGTGGTCAACAGCCCCACCTTGGCGCCTTTGCGCTCCACCAAAGTGTTGGTGGCCACGGTGGTCCCGTGGATGACCATCTCGGTGGAATCCAAGAGTTCCTCAAGGCGCAGGCCGTAGGCCGAAGCCGCGTTGTCCAGACCCGCCATGACCCCCAGGGAAGGGTCGCCGGGGGTGGATTCCACCTTGAAATACCTGGGACTCTCCTGGTCCTTCACCACCACCAAGTCGGTGAAGGTGCCGCCCACGTCGATGCCGATCTTAAACAACTGCCGCTCCTGTCATTTGGGTGGCATTGCCGGGTTAATCCAGCCCGGCGCTCCAGGCTGCTTTGAGCTCAGGTCTTTCGGCGATCAGCGAGGCGGCCAGACCCGCAACCACCGACCATAACGCCGATGTGATCCCCACCAGAGCAAAGGGCGTCATAGCCACCATGAAGGCCACCAATGCTCCGAACCGCAAGTTTACTCCGAATGCTTTCTCGAAGGCGTCCTGGAGGGATGAGAAGATGGCCAGCCCCGCCAGGGCGAAAATATAGGATGGAGGCAATACGGCAATGATTGGGATCACCAGTCCGGCGGCCGAGGCGATGATCATGGTCAGGGCGGCGCCCACCAAGGTTGCCCAGTATCGTTTGGGCGCCGGTCCGGCGTCGGGGCCTGCCATGATGGCCACCCCCGTGCGAGCCACGCTGGCTGGATGTCCCCCCAGGAATGCGTTGACCACCGAATTCACGCCTACCACGATGGAAATGGGATTCACCGGCACCTTGTACCCCTGGGCGATGAGAAAACCCAACCCCTGAACGTTTCCCAGACCCAATGTCAGCACGACCAGCGGCAGGCTGATGGCGGCCACGGCCGAGGCGGAGAATTCCATGCCCGGAACGGCCAGAGCCGGCAAGCTCCAGGACATGGCTTCCGGGACGGCCCGGCGGGTGGCCAAAACCGCCGCGGCGCCAAAGATCACGGCCAGGCCCACCGGAGGGATGCGCGGGTTGCCGATCAAACGTCCCAGGAGATAACCCGCGACGGTGGGACCGGCGATCAGCACATCTTCCACCGTTACCGACACCAGCCGGGTGACGTAGCCGAAAATGCTGCCGGCGAACATCCCCATCACTATGGGCAGCGGCAGCCATTTCATGATGCGCCCGCTCACCCCCGATACGCCCAAAACCAGGATTATCATTCCTGCAACAAGGTTGGCTGCGACTATTTCCGGAAAGGTGAATTTCCCGGACAGGGTGCCCAGAAATATCAGGCCTGGGATGCTCCAGGTGATGGGCACCGGTATGCGGTAATACAGAGATAGGCCGATGGACGCCACCGCGCCGGTGGTCCAGATTATAAATATCCAACTGGATGATTGGGCCGAAGTAAGGCCGAGTTGCCCCGCCACCGCGATGTGGACCGGGACCGCTCCGAAGGCGTACCACACGAAGGCCGTTAACCCCGCCCACGATGCCTGGGCGTTGATGTCTCTGGCGATTGCGGTTAGTTTAACTGGCATCTTAACGACAGTCTTTGATCGGGTTCCAACGCAGAAACCTGCACCACCCCCATTCATGGTGAGCTTGTCGAACCACGGGCTTTAAGCTGGGGAAATCCTAACCCATAACGAACGCCGTGCTCAGTGGATGGTCCTTCGACAGGCTCAGGACGAACGGTTTTGGACCGATCACGTTTCGTGGTGAACATGGCGGTTCAGTTATCTAAAGCGAATCCATGACTATAGCCTAAGCCGGAGTTTTGCGGGCGATCGTCACCGGGATGATAGCTCATCAGGCTTGTACGGGGCATCCCCGGTCAGCCGATGACCTCGGTGGCGCGTTGGGTGGCCGACCAAGCGGGAAACCAGGAGGAATGGCGTCCGTCGCCACCGGCGACCACCACGACGAGCCTATCCGGGTCCGTCACCAGGGGCACCATGAAGTCATCGTCCTGATCATCGAACTCCGCCGGCCAGGAACGGGAACCGTAGTGGCCCCGATTCTTCACCTCGCCCATGGGACGGCGGACGTGTTGGAATATATACTCGCGCACGTCCTTGCGGCTGAACCCGGCGGCGGCGATCTCCTGGGCATGCTCCGGTCCCAACACGATCACCGGGGAAGCCCCCGTGGACTGGAAGACGTAGCCCGAGACCCCTCCCGCCGTCATCGAGCTGACCAACGTCTCCAGAACGCCCTGGCCGGTTTCCTGGGTGGCCTCAACCAAAGTGTGGATACCCCGGGACGCCACCACCGTCACGGTGCTGACGCTCTCGGGAAATCCCAAATCCACGTGCAGCGGCTCCCACGGGCATGCATCCGCGTTCTCGGCGAAACACATGGTGTACTTGCCGGGCCAGGCCTGGGTGGACTTTTCCATGGCCTCCGAAGTGGCCCCGCCCAGATTCCGCATGGTCAACCGCAGGGCGCGGCCGATGGTGGCGTTGGCCCGGTGGCCCGACCCAAACACGGCCGTGCCGCCGTGGATGCCCAGGGTTTTGGCCGCCTGGCCGGATACTATGACCACGGGAGCTGCGCCGCCGGTGGTGGTGGTGATGGAGCCGGCGTTGAACTGGGGCTGGAGTATGGCTTTAATGGCGGCCAATACCACCGGGAAATAGTCCGGGGTGCAACCCGCCATGACCGCATTGATGGCCGCCTTTTCCGCCGTCACCGTGCCGTTGAGGGGT